>CALWTO010000055.1 GCA_944384485.1 uncultured Clostridia bacterium | reverse complement strand
ACAATAGCTTTTTCTGTTTTAAAAACATTGCTATAGACACAACCTAATTTATCTCTTCCTTGATCATCATAACCATATCCAGTTGTCCCCATAAAACATTGAGCAGTAATTTTACAGTCTCTAAATGCCTCAAGAACTTTTTTTTGATTATAGAAAGAAATTTCATCTATTTTTTCAAATTGTTTTTCAAGATTTTTTTCAAACTCTCTCAACTGTATAACCATTTTTCTATCTCCGTTTCAATTTCACTTTTTGCATTGTCAAAATCTGCAGTATCAATCCATTTTGTTTCTTTAATGTTTTTGATAAAAGTAATCTGTCTTTTTGCATAATTCCTTGAGTGTTGTTTTATAAGGTCAATCATCTCTTGCTTTGAATATTTATTTTGAATGTAAGGTAAAACTTCTTTGTATCCAATTGCTTTAAATGGTTGAACTTGAGTGCCATATTTTTCTACTAAAGATTTAACTTCATCAACAAGCCCATCTTTTATCATCACATCAACGCGTCTATTAATTTGCTCATAAAGTGCTTGCCTATCTTTATTTAAAGCAAAAATCAAAAAATCAAATTCACTTTCAGATTTTGTTTTTTCTTTTTCAGCCATAGCAATTTCAATTGCTCTTATAAGTCTTACCGAATTATTTTTATCAATACTTTTTGCCATTTCTTGATTTAGATTTTTAAGTTTTTTAAAAAGATAATCAATTCCCTTTTCTAATAATTCTTTTTCAAGTTCTTTCCTTACACTTAAATCTCTTTCAGTTTCACCAAAATTATAGTTTTCAATCAAAGATTTTGCATATAGAGCAGTTCCCCCAACTATTATAGGTAACTTATTTTTTGAAGATATTTCTTTAATTTTTAATTTTGCATTACTTACAAAATTATAAACGGTAAATTCTTTATTAGGACTTACAAAATCTATAAGGTGATGTTTTATGCCTTTTGTTTCTTCTTCAGTTATTTTTGCAGAACCAATATTGAAATCTTTAAATATTTGCACAGAGTCAGCAGAAATAATTTCCCCATTAAACTTATTGGCAATTTCAACACCTATCTTTGATTTTCCTACACCTGTAGGACCTAAAATAACCACAACTTTTTGTTTCATTGTTCTCCTATTTTTTATATTGTCCTTTTAAACATTTTTTCAAAATCTTTTTTTGAAATAACAAGGGTTATTGGTCTTCCATGAGGACAAAGCATAACACCTTTTTTTACTTCTTCTATAATATAAGCACATTCATCCATTGAAATAATATCTCCAGCCTTTATTGCGTGTTTGCATGCTGTCTGACAAAGTTTGTTGTGAATAAAATCACTTTTCTTTCTATCCCAATTTATTCCATCTTTAAGAAGTTCGTCAACAAAAGAATCTAATGAAATATTTGATAAAATAGCAGGAACTGTTTTAATAGAAAACTCTAAATTATTTTCTTCTATTTCAAATCCCAAATTTTCAATTTCTTTTAATAAACTATTTATTAATTCATATTCCTTCGCATTTACTTTGAAAGAATAAGGCAAAAGCAAATCTTGTTTTACAACTGATTTTTGATTATCTACATGCTTTAAAAGCTTATCATACAACAATCTTTCATGTGCTGCATGCTGATCTATAAAATAAAGATTTTCATCATATTCAATAGCGATATAAGTTTTGAAAATCGTGCCAAGAATTTTCATTTCATCACGCACGCTAGCTTTTATAAAATTGTTAACATTGTTTTTTATTTCAGAAAAGTATTTTGTCTCATCTTGGTCAAAAAATACAACATTATTTTTTCTATTATCTGGCACTTCTCTTTCATTAAGTTTTATATTAGCAAAGTCTGGAACTTGAGAATTTAAAATCGTTTGTGTTTGCAGATTTTCACTCTCTTTTAATTCCACTTCCTTATCAAAGTTGTCAACCACATCGGGATTGAGGATAAAACTTTTTCCTTCTGTTTCATTTAAAGGAATTTCAAATGGTAATTTTTCGAAAATCTTATTTTCTTGTAAAGTGCTTGTTTGTTTATTAAGTTTTTTTTCGTTATTGAAATTTTCTTCATTTACATTTTCATTTGAAAAGCCCGAAGATAAGAAACTTGACACTTGATTATCAGCAAGCAAAGTGTTTTCAACCGCTCTTCTAACAAGTGAAAATATTCTATTTGAATTTTCAAATTTCACTTCTTTTTTTGATGGATGAACATTAACATCAACGCAATCGGCAGGAATAACAAGATTTAAAACATAAAAAGGAAATCTACCTTTCATTAAAAAACTTTCATACACACTTTGAACTGCAGAAGAAACAATATAATTTTCAACATACCTTTTATTTACAAAAAATGTTTGATTTGTTCTATTCGCTCTTGAATAAGAAGGTTTTGTTATAAATCCTACTAGTTTATATTTGTCCTCTTGATAGTCAACTTTTAACAAATTGTCATAGACTTCTTTTCTGTATATTGTGTATATTATGTCTTGCATACTACAAGCCGTTGTATTATAAATCAATTTACCATCAACAAAATATTTAAAACTTATTTCACTTCTTGAAAGCATAAATTTTTCAACAAGATGTGTAATTTCACTTTCTTCAACCTTTGTTTTCTTTAAAAATTTTTCTCTAACTGGAGTATTATAAAACAAATTTGAACAACTTATAGTCGTTCCTTGGCTTCTTGCAACTTGGCTAACTTCACTAGCCTCACCTCCATCTACATGAATAGAAAATCCCGTTTGACTTTCTGCAGTTTTTGAAGACATTTTAACTTGACAAACAGAAGCAATGCTGGCAAGAGCCTCACCTCTAAACCCAAGACTTTCAATACTATCTAAATCTTCAACTTCTTTAATTTTACTTGTTGCATGCGGCAAAAATGCAAGTGGTAAATCTTCTTTTGAAATACCTATTCCATTGTCTGAAACGGTTATGTTTTTTTTGCCACCTTCTTCAATTTCAATAGTAATGCTTGTCGCACCAGCATCTATACTATTTTCAACAAGTTCCTTTACAATTGATGCAGGTTTTTCAACCACTTCACCTGCACTTATTCTATTGAAAACTTTTGGATTTAGAAGATTGATTTTATTCATTATTCCTCCTCTTTCGCTTTGTTAACTAAATCATTTAAAAGTTCAAACGCATACATTGGGGACACTTTATTTATATCTATATCTTTTAATGTATTTAACAACGATAAAGCAAGTTTACTGTTTGCTTCTGCTTTTTCTTTCTTGTTATCAAAAATATTAACATCCAATTTTGTATTTATTGTTTCTAGACTCTTTGAAATCTCTTTTGCTCTTACCAAAACCTCTTTTGGAAGCCCTGCAAGTCTTGCAACTTCAATACCAAAACTTCGATTTGCTCCACCCCGAACAATTTTTCTTAAAAATACAATATTGTCATCAATTTCTTTCACTGCAATTTTGTAATTTTTTACACCTTCAATAATACCTTCAAGTTCGGTCAACTCATGATAATGAGTTGCAAAAAGTGTTTTTGATTTAAAATTTTTTGCCAAATACTCGATAACAGACCAAGCAATACTCAAACCATCAAAAGTAGATGTACCCCTTCCAATTTCATCTAACACAATTAAACTTTTATCTGTAGCGTTTGCTAAAATTAAAGCAACTTCACTCATCTCAACCATAAAAGTGCTTTGACCATATGCAAGGTCATCACTTGCTCCAACTCTTGTAAAAATCCTATCAGTAATTGATATTTCTGCCTGTTTTGCTGGTACAAAACTTCCAATATGTGCCATGTATGTGATAATAGCGGTTTGTCGCATATATGTGCTTTTTCCAGCCATATTTGGCCCAGTGATAACCATCATTTTATTTTCGCTTTGATCAAGATATGTATCATTTGGCACGAATTGACCATTTTTTAAATATTGTTCAACTACAGGATGTCTTCCCTCTTCAATCTTAATATGTTTTATATTTGAATTTATTTTAGGTTTTACATAATTGTTTTTCACTGCCACTTCTGCAAGAGAAAGTAAAGCATCTACTTGAGCTATACTTTGTGAAATTTGTTGAAACACTGTCATATACTTTTGAAGATAATTTTTTAATTGGTCATAAATTTCACTTTCAAGTTTTAATGCTTTTTCTTCAGAGTTTAGAACAACATCTTCAATTTCTTTTAAATCTGGTGTTATAAACCTTTCATTATTGGCAATTGTTTGTCTTCTCTTGTAATGAAGAGGAACATTTTCTGCTTGATTTTTACTAACTTCTATGTAATAACCAAAAACCCTATTGTATCCTATTTTCAAATTTTTAATTCCGGTCGCTTCTATTTCTTTTGCTTCCAAATCTTTAATCCATTGATTTGCAGATTTTTTTGCATCTCTTAATGAGTCGAGTTCTTTGTTAAAACCACTTTTTATATAGCCACCATCTTTTGTAGAAGTTGTCGCATCTTCGCTTATTGCCTTATCCAGCACATCACAAACATCTTGTAAATCTACAAGATTTTGATTACAAGATTTTATTTTCTCACTCTGAAAAGATGCAAGCATTTCTTTTAATTGCGGAATAATTTGCAAAGAACTTTTAAGCCCCAACAATTCTTTTGGCGAGATTGTTCCATAGCCAATTCTTCCTGCTATTCTTTCTATATCATTTACAGAATTTAATAGTTGAGATATTTTATCTCTCACAACAAGTTTAAAAATAAATTCTTCTACGGCATCCAGCCTTAAATTTATTTCTTTGCTATCTGGCAATGGTTGATCGAGCATATTGCGGAGTTTCCTCCCACCCATAGAAGTTTTTGTTTTATCAAGAACCCACAATAACGAACCTGTCTTCCCTCTATCCCTCAAATTTTCAACAATTTCCAAATTTCTACGCGAATTTACATCTATAGTTAAAAACATATCGTTTTTTATAATTTGAATTCTGCTAATACTTTTTAAAAGCCTTTTCTGTGTTTCTTTTAAATATTCTAAGGTTGCACCAGCACATGCTACAAGTTCCTGATTTTTTAATTCATAAATTGTTTGATAATTTTGACCGAACTGATTAATTAAATTTTCATCTGCTCTTGATTTTGAAAATGCCCATTCATAATAAGGATAAAATTTTCCAATCAAGTTACTTCTTTCTTCTTGCAAAACATTTAAAAGAGATTGTGCTTCTTGGTTACAAATTATTTCAGAAGGAGCAATCCTTGCAAGCAAATCGCACAAATCTCTTTGATAATTTTTTTCAAACGGTACAACTGCAAACTCACCCGTTGAAATATCAACATAGCATACAGAAACCTTTTCGCCATTTTTATATATTGTCATTAAATAGTTATTTTTCTTTCCATCAAGCATTCCGTCTTCAACAATAGTTCCAGGAGTTATAACTCTCACAACATCACGTTCAAGCATTTTTACTCCTTTTTGTGGAGTTGTGGTTTGCTCACAAATTGCCACTTTATATCCTTTAGAAATAAGTTTTGCAATATAATTTTGGCAAGCATGAAAAGGCAGTCCGCACATAGGAGCCTTTTCTTCAAGTCCGCATTGCTTTCCAGTTAAAACCAAGTCTAATTCTTTTGAAGCAATTAAAGCGTCATCAAAAAACATTTCATAGAAATCACCCATTCTATAAAATAAAATACAATCTTTATAATTTTCTTTTATTTGCAAATATTGCCTCATCGCAGGTGAAATTTGGTCAATATTCATTTTTTACCTGTCTCCTTTTGTATTTCTTTTTCAAGATTTAAAAGCTTGTTTACTCTTTGGTGTTTTGTTTCTTCTGGAATTTGATCTTGCATTTTACTTGCCACAGTACCTTCTCTTGGTGAATACATAAAAGCAAAAATACTATCAAATTCAACTTTTTTAACTAAATCATAAGTGTCTTCAAATTCTTCTTCTGTTTCACTAGGAAAACCAACTATAAAGTCTGATGTAATTCTACAATTAGGTATTTTTTCTCTTATTTTTTCAATAATACCAAGATATTTTTCTCTGGTATACTTTCTATTCATGAGATTCAATATTCTATTGTTCCCGCTCTGTGCAGGTAAGTGAATGTATTTCTCTATTTTATCTTCGCTTGCCACCACATCAATAACTTCATCTGTCAAATCTTTAGGATGTGATGTCATAAATGAAATTTTGAAATCTCCTTCAAGTTTGCAAATATCTTTTAAAAGTTGCGCAAAAGAAACAGCTGGCGACAAATCTTTACCATATGAATTTACATTTTGACCAAGCAATGTAATTTTTTTGTATTTCTTTTCGCTTATAATTTGTTTGATTTCGTTTAAAATATTTTCTTCGCTTCTAGATTTTTCTCTACCTCGAACATAAGGAACAATGCAGTAAGTGCAAAAATTGTTACAACCTTGCATTATATTTACCCAAGCATTTTCACCACTAGTTCTTTTGTATGGCAATATTTCATCTATTTCACCTTCTTGCCATATTTCAAGTTGTCTACCATCTTTTACCTTTTGAATATAATCTGCAAGTTTTGGAAGATTAAATGTTCCTATAACAATATCAACAAAAGGGAAAGTTTTAAGCATTTTCTTCGCTGTTTCTTCCTTTTGGGTCATGCAACCGCACAAAACTATTATCAGGTCTTTATTTCTCTTTTTCAATTTTTTCAAATTACCAACATTACCAAAAACCCTATCCTCTGCTCCTTCTCTTATTGCACAGGTATTAAATACGATTATATCTGCTTCTTCTCTCGTTTCTCCGCAACTGTAACCCAATTTCTCTAAAATTGCAGCAATTTTTTCTGATTCATGCACATTCATTTGGCATCCATAAGTAACTATAAAGTATTTCATTTTTTCCCTTTTTTATTAAAATTTTTAATTATAATTTTTCTACAAAATTCAATAGTATTATACAATACATTAAATAAATTTTCAAATAAAAAATAAATAAAGCAAATATTTTTTTTAAATGTTGTCATAATAAAAAAGATGAGAAAATTTTTAAAATGGTTTTTCATAATTTTAACATTAGTTTTACTTGGAGTTTTAATAGCCCTATCCTTTTATATTGGTTCAATTTATACTAACGCTTTAAAAACAGATATAGATAAGGCAAAATTGCAAGCTCCTTTTACAACGATACAAATTTATAACAAAAACAATTTACCGATTAAAGAAGAAAATACAATAAATGAAAATTATGCAGAAATATCAACGTTGTCTGACCAAACTATAAACGCTTTTGTGTCGATAGAAGATAAAGAATTTTATAATCATCATGGCGTTAATTATAAAAGAATTGCAAAAGCCATGCTCAACAACATACTAGCAGGTAAATTTAAAGAAGGAGCTTCAACAATAACACAGCAATTGATAAAAAATAGTCATTTAAGCAGTAAAAAAACGTTTGAAAGAAAAATAACAGAAATAGCATTAAGTCAAAAACTTGAAAAACAATTCAGTAAACAAGAAATTTTGGAGCAATATTTAAACATAATTTATTTTGGAAACAATTGTTATGGAATTGAAGATGCAAGTCAATATTATTTTTCAAAAAGTGCAAGTGAATTAAATTTGGAAGAAAGTGCTCTCCTTGCTGGGCTGATAAAATCTCCATCTAAATATTCACCTGTTAAAAATCCAGAAAATGCTAAATCAAGAAGGAATTTGGTTTTAAGTGAAATGGAAAAAGATGGTAAAATTAGTGCAGAAGAATGTTTAATAGCAAAAAGCAAACCTTTGCAATTAAACATAAGCACAAAACACAAAAACAAATTAAATTCTTATAGCCAAGCATCAATTGATGAGGCAGAAGAAATTTTGCAAATACCTGCACAGCAAATAGCATTGCAAGGTTATAAAATATATACTTATCAGGACACCGAAATCCAAAATGATTTAGAAAAAGCAATTGAAAACACATCTTTAAACAGTAATTATGCATCCATTGTTATTGATAATAAATCTCATTCAATAGTTGCATACAATGGGAACGGGAACTATAAAATTCTAGAAACAAAAAGACAACCCGGATCATGTATAAAGCCAATTTTGGTTTATGCTCCAGCCCTTAACGAAGACATAATCTATCCTTGCACACAAATTTTAGATGAAAAGACAGATATCGCTGGATTTAATCCAAAAAATGTTGGAAATGTTTATCATGGCTATGTTTCAGCAAGAGAAAGCTTATCAAAATCAATAAATATTCCAGCAGTAAAAATTTTAAGTTATGTAGGAATTGACAAAGCAAAAAAATATGCTGAAGACTTAGGTATTGAATTTGTAGAACAAGATGAAGGATATTGTTTGGCTTTAGGTGGAATGACTTATGGCACAAATATAAAACAATTAGCAGGTGCTTATTCAACCTTTGCTTGTAATGGTAAATATTCACAGCCAAAATTCATTTCTTTTATTGCCGATAAAAATGGAAAAATTGTATACATAAATAAGCCACAAGAAGAGCAAGTCTTGAGAGAAGATGCATGTTATCTTTTAACAGATATGCTAAAAACATCAGCACAAAGCGGAACAGGAAAAAAACTTTCACAACTTAATACAGAAATTGCTTCAAAAACAGGAACTGTTGGAAAGTCAAATTCAAAACAAAATCTAGATGCATGGAACATTTCTTATACACCAGAGTATACTTGTGGAGTATGGCTTGGGAATTTAGACAACTCTCCTATTGATTATACAGGCGGAAACCAACCAACACAAATAGTAAAAGATTTTTTTGAAAAGCACAAAACAAACCAGCTTTTTGAAAAGCCGTCTTCAATTGTAGAAAAAAGAATAGATATGACAGAATTAGAAGAAAATCATCGTATAGTTTTGGCAAATGAATATATGCCTGAAAGATATACAAAAACAGAGTTGTTTTCTGTGTTCAATCTACCAAAGCTTTATTCTGACAAATTCGCAACAATTAAAACTCCAACAATAAAAAGTAAGGTGGAAGATGATGAAGCAATTATAACTTTTATAGCAAATGATTATTTAACATATCAAATTTATGACAATAAAAAACTAATAAAAGAAATTTCAAACAAGAATGGAGAACAAACAATAACTATTCCAATAGAAAAAGAGAAACAATCTTTTAAGTTAAAAACTTTCTATACACTTTCTCCTGAACTCGAAAATGAACAGGAAATTTCATTTGTTAAATCAAACAAAAATCAAATTTATAACAATAAAAAATGGTACATTTAAAATAAAAAAGTGAAATTTGAAAATATGTAGCTCTTTCAAATTTCACTATTTTTTATATCTCGTATTTTTCTTTAACTTTTTGCATAATTTCTTCAAACAAATCAGCATGTTCTTCAAGGAATAATTTTACATTTTCCTTACCTTGACCAATTTTTTCATCATTATAAGAGAACCAAGAGCCAGATTTTTGAATAATGTCTGCATTAAGAGCAAGATCAACAATGCATCCAGATTGAGAAATTCCTTTTCCATAAATGATATCAAATTCAGCAGTTTTAAATGGAGGTGCAAGTTTGTTCTTTACAACTTTTACAACTGTTCTATTCCCAACAATATTAGCTCCATCTTTTATTGTGTCTTTCTTACGAACATCTAATCTAATACTTGCATAAAACTTTAAAGCTTTACCACCAGTTGTGGTTTCAGGTGAACCAAACATTACACCAACTTTTTCACGCAATTGGTTGATGAAAATAACTGTTGTATTACTTTTATTAATTACACCTGTAAGTTTTCTTAACGCTTGACTCATCATTCTTGCTTGCAAACCAACATGAGAATCACCCATCTCACCATCAATTTCTGCTTTTGGAGTAAGTGCAGCTACAGAATCGACAACAACTATATCAACTGATCCTGATTTTACAAGAGTTTCACAAATATTTAATGCTTGTTCCCCATTATCAGGTTGAGAAACCAACAAGTCATCAAGTTTTACCCCAAGTTTTTCAGCATAATTTGGATCCAACGCATGTTCTGCATCAATAAACGCAGCCGTTCCTCCAAGTTTTTGAGTTTCTGCTATAATATGAAGTGAAACTGTAGTTTTACCAGATGATTCTGGTCCATAAATTTCAATAACTCTGCCACGAGGAATTCCACCGATTCCAAGTGCCAAATCAAGAACCAAGCATCCTGTTGGAATGACATCAATTTTTTCATGAACTCTTTCTCCAAGTTTCATGATAGAGCCCTTTCCATATTGTTTTTCAATTTGCAATAATGCTTGCTCTAATGCTTCTTTCTTTGCATCTTTTTTGTCCATAAGTATCCCCTTTTATAATTATATTTTATCATGAAGTTTTTAAAAAACAAAATCATTTTGTCTTAATTTTTTTACAACATGATAAAGAAGAGTATTTTTTGCCATAGCAATAGAATTTTTTAAATTTCCTGTAAAGTTACATTTATAAAAATGAACCTCATTTTTGTCTGCTATAGTAAAAACAAAATTAAAAACATTTCCTTCAATTTTTCCATTAGTAACTATTGCAATATCGCAACCACTTTCTTGAAGTAAAGTTGTAGTTTGTTTATGTAAAAAATCATTATCAAATTTATCAAAAAATTTTATTTGAGCAGTTTTTAAAACATTTTCAAAACCAATATTTTCTTTTAATAATGAAGAGATTATTTCCCCATTTGTAACATTTTCACAAATTGATAAACTTAAATTTTTCATTTTTAAAAGTTGAAAAATTATATTTTCAAGATTTAAATCATTTTCACTAAACATATTGTTTTTAAATAATGATGCAATTTTTACTTGTTTATCATCAATTAAATTATCTTCTCCTGTGTATGACACATAAACATCACTAATAATATTTTTAGTTATTATTTTATACTTTAAATCTAAAATTTCTTTTTTTAATTCTTCAAGATTGCTTATTATTAAATTTTTATCCATTCCAAAAACATGAAATTTACAAACTTTGCTTTCACTATTTTCTAAAATTTTTGTGAGTAAATTCATATCACTTTCAAGCGGAATAAAAATTGTTTTGTAATCTCTTTTTTTAAATACAACAATTTGTTCATCAATAATTTCTTTTTCACTTCCAAGTTGTGAATAATGTTCAATTATTAAATTGTCTATATTTTCATTTTCTGAAAAAATTATATTGTTGTTTTCACATACAAAAGAACTTGATTTTTCAATTGGCAAAAAATCAAGTTTTTCCATGTCAACCAAACAATTTGCAAAAATTTCATTAAGTTTTTGCAAATCAAAATTTGTAAATCCTTTCAAAACGTTATCAGAAAAAACAACAACTTTAAAATCCATTTTAATCCTCTTCTGTCATTTCAGTTTCTGATTTTTTTTGTTCTTTTAATTTTCTATTTTTGGTTTTTGATTCAATATTTTTAGCACTATCTTTAAACACAAATTTATTTTGAACTAAATAATGAACTCCCGAGTAAATTGTCAATACAGTAGCACATGCAAGAATAATCATTAAGATTAAACCTATAATACCTGTTGCTTTTTCTGCAGCAACTTTATCTACCATTGGGTAGATGTCTGTCAGGAAAAATGCATAAAACATATATAAGCAAATTGATATAAATTGCAAAGTTGCTTTAATCTTACCGCTCATGTCAGCAGCCAAAACTTTTCCTTTTGCTGCTGCAAGTTGCCTTAATGCTGAAATTATAAATTCACGAGCAAGCATAGCAATAACGCAAACAACACCAAGCCAAGCAGGCCAAACAACTGGTGCTGAACCAGTAATTGGAACAGCAACGATTAAAATAAAGCCTGTCATTGTCAAAACTTTGTCTGCAATTGCATCGAAGAATTTCCCTAAATCAGTTACTTGATTTGTTGCTCTTGCAATTTTTCCATCAATAAAATCTGTTAATGAGGCAACCATAAATAGGATTGCAGAAACAAGTCTTCCATAAGGAATAAATGAAGCCAAATAGAAGAAAACAATTAAAGGTATTAAAAGAATTCTAGAAAGTGTTATTTTATTTGGTGTATTCATAACAATTCTCCTTTTAAATAACTTCCATCAAAATCATAAATTTTGACTTTAACAAAAGTTGATATTTCAACACTACCATTATCTACAAATCGAACGCCAAAGTCAACCGTTGGTGATAGTTTTTCGCTATGTCCTACAAATTCTCCTGTGTTGCTGTCAAAATAATCGACAAGAACTTCCAATTCTTCGCCTAAAATTTGAGTTATTTTTTCCTGCATGATTTTTTGTTGCAAAGCATTAATTTTTTTCGCTCGAATTTTTTTCTTTAGATTTCCAACTTGTTTACTCATAAAAAATGAAGCGGTGTTTGGCTCTTTTGAATAAGGGAAAAATCCTGCATAATCAAATTTTGTATTTTCTATAAATTTGTAAAGTTTTTTAAATTGCTTCCCGCTTTCTCCCGGATATCCTACAATAAAAGTTGAGCGAAAGGAAATATTTGGATATGTATTTTTTATTTTTTCGACAAGTTTTAAAGTGTCTTCTTCTCCGAGTTTTCTTCGCATACTCAACAAAATTTTATCATCTATATGTTGCAAAGGTATATCTAGATATTTACACATTTTTTCATTTTTATCTATAAATTCAAGAAGTCTATCAGTAACTTTTTCTGGATATAAATAATGAAGTCGAATCCATCTTATATTTTTAATTTTACATAATTTTTCACATAATTCTATAAGTTTGTTTTCTCCATACAAATCTTCTCCATAACGCGTTGTATCTTGAGCAACAAGTATTAATTCTTTTATTCCTTTATTCGCCAAAAGTTTTGCTTCATCAACCAATTCATCAATTGGCACACTTCTATATCTTCCCCGTATTCTTGGTATTGTACAGTATGAGCAAACATTATCGCAACCATCAGCAATTTTTAAATAAGCATAACTTTTCCCACTAGTTAAAACCCTGTCATTTGTGGTTTTAACTTTACTCTCTTCAACACCATAAAGAGATTCAATTTTTTGACAAATCAAATTATTTTCTCTTAATCTTAAAAACAAGTCTATGCTTGGAAAATTTTCTTTCATTGAATCAAAATGTCTTTCTGGTAAGCAACCACTGACAATTATTTTTTCAATTATTCCCTTCTCTTTAAGATTTTCCATTTCAATAATGTTTGCAATTGCTTCTTCCTCTGCAGGTTGAATAAACGCACAGGTATTTACAATAACAATGTCACAATTGTAAACATCATCAACAATTTCAAAACCATAATTTTGAAGTAGACCAAGCATTTTTTCAAGGTCTACTTTGTTTTTATCACATCCCAAACTTATGGCAGAAATTCTTTTGTTTATCAAGTCTTTTTTAGTCATAATTATCTCCAAAAATTTGATAATATTCTTCTATCGTTATATATACACTACGCTGTTTTGCACCTTCAGCCGAAGAAATATATCCTCGCTCTTCCATTTGGTCAATTATTCTTGCTGCTCTTGGGTAACCAATAGACAATTTTCTTTGAACCATAGTTGTACTGGCAACTCCATTGTCAATACAAATTTTAAGCGCTTGCGGAAGAAGTGGATCCATACTAGCATCGTCCCCTCCCGCTCCATTTGAACTTTTCCCAGGGCTATTGATTGCATTGTTTGCTTCTTCATCAAAAGTTTCTTCATTATTTTGAATAATAAAGTTGACAATATCTTTTGTTTCTGGAGTATCAATAAAACAACCTTGCAAACGAATAGGAGATGAATCCGCAGGTTTGTAGAGCATATCGCCATAACCAAGCAATTTTTCTGCGCCAGTTGCCCCCATGATAACTTCACTATCCACTCTACTTGCAACTTTAAACGCGATTCTAGCTGGTAAATTGGCTTTTAAAGTCCCTGTAACAACATCAGTCGAAGGTCTTTGAGTAGCCAAAATTAAGTGGATTCCAGCCGCTCTTGCTTTTCCTGCAAGTCTTCGTATCTTGTCTTCAATTTCATTTTTAGCAATTGCCATAAAGTCAGCAAACTCATCAAAAATTATGACAATATAAGGCATCTTTTTAACTTTTCTTTGTAAAACTTTTTCAGATTTGTTGTATTCGTCAATATTACGAACTCGTTCTTCCGAAATAAGCCTAAATCTTCTTTCCATTTCATCAACTGCCCATTGCAAAGCATTGACTGCTTTTGTTGGATCTGTCAAAACTTTTGGAACAACCATGTGAGGCAAGCCTTCATACATAGAAAGTTCAACTTGTTTAGGGTCAATCATTATAAATTTAACTTCATCAGGTGAAGATTTGTAAAGAATAGAAGTAATAATAGTATTTAAGCATACACTTTTACCAGAGCCTGTAGTTCCAGCAACTAAAAGATGAGGCATCTTTTGAAGATTGCAAACTTTTACAGTTCCTGTGATATCTTTTCCAAGGGCAAAAGTCAGTGGAGATGGTGAGTAACTAAATTCTTTTGAAAGCAAAACATCTTTAATGCTAACTTTAGCCACTTTATTGTTTGGCACTTCAATACCAACCTTGCTTCTTCCAGGTATTGGAGCTTCAATTCTTATTTGTCCTTTTGCAGAAAGAGCGTAAGCAATGTCGGCATCAAGCGATAGAATTTTTTTAACTGAAATACCTTCAGGCATTTCTATTTCATATCTAGTAACTGTTGGACCAATAACAACATTTTGAACCTTTGCGGGAACTCCAAATTTTTCAAGAGCGTTTTCTAGCGCAACTCTTTTCATTGGAATTTCTTCGTTAAACATAGAAAGGTCATCTGATTGAGTTGTTATCAAATCAATTGAAGGCCTTGTGTAATTGTAAGGCTTAACAATTTCTTCTTTTTCTCCCCCATCAAGTTCAACAAATTTTTTGCGTTTTTCTTCTGTAAATGCTTGTCTTTGACTACTTTCTTCAAATCCCCTTCTGCTGCTTAAATCATTTGAAATATTGTTATCTCTTGACAAAAAGTTTTCACGTCTATCATTTTGCGTTAAATTTGAATCGTTTTGAGTTCTTGAAAATTCGTTATTTGAATTTCTTGAAAATTCATTTCTATCTCTTGAAAAACTTGAATCTCTTGAAAATACTCTATCGCTATTATGGTTGTTTTCTTGCTGTTCAATTGAAGAATAATCTATAAAATCTTCGTTTTCTTCAATGTCGTTTTGTCTTTGAATAATCTCTTCTTTTACGACTTCTCTTATTATATCCTCTGCCTGTGAAGTGATTTGCTCAGGTTTCATTTCTGGCAAATTACCTCTCTTGATTTCAGGCTGTGAAAAATCATAACTTTCCTCATGCACATATGTTGAAGGATTGATTTGATTATCATTTTTCAACTCGTTTATTGCCTTGTTTATGTCATTGTTATTTAGATTAGTGATAGGCGAAGATGTTCTTTTATTCTTATTTGCCATAAATTTATCAATATCAACAGTTGGAGGAGACAATAAATAATCTCTTATTGACATACCCTCTGGAATTTTAGGCTCATCTTCTCTTTCTTTAGGCAATTTTAAATTTTGATTTTCATTGCCAATCTTTTTAAAACCACCAACCAAACCAAGCTTTTCTCTTGCTGAAAGTTCTTTCTTTTCATTTTCCTCTTTTTCGGCACCAAACATAACATTGACATCTTCTTTAGGTGTCAATATCTTTGTAAGTTTTGGAGATTTATCAAAAACAACTTGTTTTTGTGTTGTTGATTTTTCTTTAATGTTTAATTTTACTGGTTCTTCTTGTTGAACATTTTTTCTCATAGATAAAACAGTTTCTACAAAGAATACAACGCTTACTACCAACCCTAAAGAAAGTAAAATGTAAGTTGCAACTGCCCCCATTAAATAAAGCAAGGATGCAGGAATAAATCCTATAATCATTCCGCCAGCAGTAAATTGTTTTGTATAATTCAAAACAATGTAACTTCCATAGCTTTTATCTCCAGGCAAACCTATAATTATAAGTTGAACAATTGATAAAAATAGATATAAAGAGAGCAAAAGAAAAACAGCATATCTTTTAGGCATGACATATTTTTTATCATTTAAAAGAGCCAAAGACAAAATCATGCTAAAAACTGCAAGTGGATAAACAAAAATTCCTAAAATGCCAAGAAAAAAGACTTTGAGCGCAGGAATTAAGTTTGTAACAGAAAATAAAAATACAAATGTAGAAACTGCAAGCACTACCGCCCCAGCAATTTTCTTTTTGTTTTTCAAAGGTTTTTTATTTTTATTTGAAATTTGAAAAGTAGCCATACCCCTTTCCTTCTAAATAAATATAATATTATATATATCAAATATAACACAAATAAAAAAATATCTCAACTATCAATGAGATATTTTTTGTTTTAACTTGTATTTTTTTTAGAAATCTTGTTATTACAATTAGTTTTGATTTAATGAGCCATCAATAGTATTTGAAACTGTTGTTAAATTAAAACCATTATCTTTAAACCAAGTTATTATTTTTGGAAGAGCCTCTAAGGTTTTTTCAGTAGGATGCATTAAAATTAAGTCACCACCTTTTGCATTTTTTATTGCCCTAGAATAGATCAATTCAGCATCCTTATCTCTCCAATCAACAGTATCTCGAGTCCACATTATAGTTTTATAACCAAGCGATGAAGCACAAGAAACTGTTGTTTTGTCATACGCACCGCTAGGTGGAGCAAACAATGTCATTTCATAATTCAAAAGTTCTTTTACAATAGAATGCGTTGTAGAAATTTCGTTTAAATTGCCTTGTTCATCAAGTTTGTTATGGTCTTTATGGTGATAACCATGATTTGCAATTTCGTGTCCATCATTATATATTTTTTGGAGCATATCTTCATTGAGTACTGCCCAAGTTCCGCCAATAAAGAAAGTTGTTTTTACATCATTTTCTTTTAACACTTCAAGCATACCATCAAGATATTCTGTCCCCCAGTAAACATTAATCATCAAACTCACATTTTTGGAATTTTTATCTCCATTATAATAAACACCACTCACAGTTGAAGAACTTGAAATAGCACTTCCTCCCCAAAAAGCAAGAGCAGAAAAGACTGCAAGTAAAAAAACAATCAAACTATTTACTATCCATTTTCTAAATTTTAAGACTTTAAAATGTATTTTTTTCATACTATAAAATATGACATTAAAATATTTTTATGACAAAAATAAAAACATACAAGATGATTTTCGACCTTGTATGCTTTTTATTTTACATTTCACTTTCTTCAATTTCTTCTTTATTGTCTGCTTTTCTATTTTTTATTCTTTCATTTTCAGGCACAAATCTATAATGGTCGCCTTCTTCAACAAACATATCACCAAAAAGTTTTGCTTGCCAGTTATTTAAATATATATTGCCCTTTACTTCTTTTAATGAATGCAACTTGTTTACTTCACTACCTACCAAATTTAAACTGCCTCCGACACTTTGTAAATTACTCAAATCTATTACTTTACTGTAACTAAAGTCGGCATATCCTGCAATACTCTGCAAACTGCTCAAATTTGTTA
>CALWTO010000054.1 GCA_944384485.1 uncultured Clostridia bacterium | reverse complement strand
CATCCTGTTACAAGTATGATTGACAGATTTGTAGATATTTGTGTTAATCTTGGTTTTTCTGTTGTAGAAGGTCCGGAAATAGAAAGCGATTATTACAATTTTGAAGCGGTAAATACACCAAAAAGCCATCCTGCAAGAGATATGCAAGATTCTTTCTATTTTACTGACAACATCCTTCTTAGAACTCAAACAACTGCTGTTCAAGCTAGGGCTATGCAAGAGATGAAACCTCCTTTTAAAATTATAGTACCTGGAAAAACCTATCGAAATGATAGTGACGCAACACATTCCCCAATGTTTAACCAACTTGAAGGGCTTGTTGTTGATGAAAATGTTTCTATGGCTGATTTAAAAAACTTGCTTTCTGTTATGATGAAAAGACTTTTTGGAGAAGATACAAGCATTCGATTTAGACCATCTTATTTCCCATTTACAGAACCTAGTATTGAAGTTGATGTAAGTTGTCCTCAATGTCATGGCGAAGGTTGTAAACTTTGTAAAGGTTCTGGCTATCTTGAACTTTTAGGCGCTGGAGTTGTTAATCCTAAGGTGCTTGATTTTAATGGAATAAGTAGCAAAAAATACAAAGGTTTTGCATT
This sequence comes from uncultured Clostridia bacterium, assembly GCA_944384485.1. GTDB lineage: Bacteria > Bacillota > Clostridia > Christensenellales > UBA1242 > Caccovivens. The sequence goes on along the minus strand of CALWTO010000054.1, from coordinate 14,894 downwards.
TGGATTTGGTATTGATAGGGCATCAATGCTTTTTACAAGTAATACAGATATGAGATCTTTGTTTAAAAACGATATAAGATTTTTAAAACAATCTAGATAAATAAAAGAGAGGAAGTTATGAAGGTTACTTATAATTGGTTAAAAGAATATGTCAATATAAACTGTTCTCCTGAAGAACTTGCAGACAAATTGACTAAAAGTGGTTTTGAAGTTGAAGAATTAATCTATCAAAATAAATTTTTGCATGATGTTGTTGTAGGAAAAATTTTAAAAATAGAAAAACATCCACAAGCTGATAGGCTTGTTGTTTGTCAAGTTGATATTGGTGAAAAAACTACGCAAATAATCACTGCTGCAACAAATGTTTTTGAAGGTGCTGTTGTTCCTGTTAGTTTGCCAGGGGCTAATCTTGTTAATGGGATTAATATTCAACCTACAAAAATGCGTGGAGTAGAATCAAATGGTATGTTCTGTTCGGGAGAAGAATTGGGTATAGATGAAAATTATTTTGAAGGTGCTGGCGTAAATGGAATACTAATTCTTCCAAACGATATGAAAATCGGAATGCCTATTGCAAAAGCTCTTGCTCTTGATGATGTCGTTTTAGATGTTTATATTACACCGAATAGACCTGATTGTTTAAGCGTTATAGGTATTGCTCGAGAAGTTGCTGCTTTGCTTGGGGAAAGTGTTAAAAAAGTAAATTTAAATTATCCTATTGATATTTATTCCAAAGATACAATTCATGATTATATTGACGTTGAAAACCAAACAGAAAACTGCCCAAGATATTGTATGGGAGCGGTAAAAGATGTTAAAATTGAGCGATCTCCGTTGTGGATGAGAGCAAGGCTCAATGCTGTTGGCATAAAACCTATTAATACGATTGTAGATATCACTAATTATGTTCTTGTTGAAATGGGACAGCCTTTACATGCTTTTGATCAATCTTTAATAGAAAATAAAAAAATAGTTGTAAGACAAGCGAAAGATGGGGAACAAATTGAAGTTTTAAATGGTCAAACTTATAAACTTGATGAAAAAGATATAGTTATCGCAGATGAAAAAAAGCCAATGGTTATTGCTGGAATTATTGGTGGAACAAATTCATGCATTAATAATGAAACGAAGACTTGTGTAATTGAGTCTGCAGTGTTTGATTTAAAATCAATAAGAACATCAAGCAGAAAATTTGGAATTAGAACAGATTCTTCTGCTAGAAATGAAAAAGGTATAAATTTGGCTAATGCGGAAATTGGACTTTCAAGGGCGTTATCTCTTGTTTCTAGATTAAACTGCGGTAAAGTTGTTCGCGGAATTATTGATAAAGCGAAAGATAAAAACGAAGCAAAATTGTTAAATGGTAGTCTTAGTCATATAAATCAAATTTTGGGAATTGAAGTTCCGGCTTTAAAAGTTTCTCAAATCTTGAACAGCCTTGGAATTGAAAACAAAATTGTGGGAGATAAAATAGAATGCGTAATTCCACCATATAGAGAAGATATTGAAAATGATAACGACTTGGCAGAAGAAGTTATAAGATTGTATGGCTATGATGTTTATGATAAAACAGAAGGAAAAATCTTTGAAAATTCACCAATCACAGAAAGTGTTGTGAATAGTAAATACCTTTTGGAAAGAAATTTTAGATATTGTCTTGTCGACAAAGGTTTTTATGAAATTATGACATTTACCTTTGGTTCCAACGACTTTGTTAAAAAACTGCTTTTAACAGATGAAAGAGCAAATCCTATTAAGATTTCAAATCCATTAGGAGAAAATTTTGCATATATGAGAACAACTATGGCTAGTTCAATCTTTTCAACTGCGGTTTACAACTTTTCAGTTGGAAACAAAGAAATGAAAATTTTCGAATGTGGCAAAATTTTTATGGCTAAAGAACTTCCATTAAAGGCATTACCAGAAGAAACAAATATTTTAGGGATGTTTGTATGTGAAAATGGTTTTGATTTCTTTAATTTTAAAAACATATTTGAAAATTTGCTTATTAAAATAAGTGATAAGATAGAATTTAAACGCTCAAGTGAACCATATTTGCATCCTGGAATTTCTGCAGATGTTTTTGTCAATGGAGAAAAAGTTGGTTGTTTTGGAAAAGTTCATCCACTTGTTTGTAAAAATTACGAGTTGCCAAATGATAGCTATTATGGAGAGCTTAACACATCAAAATTGTCAAGCTTCCCTGAAAAGAAAATTGTTTTAAGACAAGTTTCTAAATTCCCTAATGTCGAACGTGATTTGGCAGTTGTTGTTGATGATAGTGTTGAAGTTGGACAAATGCTCGACGCTATAAAATCTGCATGTGGCAATGTCTTTTATGATGTAAATCTCTTTGATGTTTACAAAAGCGAAAGCTTGGGGGTAAATAAAAAGAGCCTTGCATTTAATATAAAATTAAGTGATGTTACTAAAACTTTAACAGATGAAGAAATAAACAGAACAATAAACAAGGTTTTAAAATCATTGCAATTTAGGTTTGGGGCTGTTTTAAGATGATTTATTTGGATAATGCTGCAACTACAAAAATGTTTGAAGGTGCTGTGGGCGAATACAAAAAATTTGCCTGCGACCTTTTTTATAATCCCAGTGCTTTTTATAGAGAAGGGGTAGAAGTATCAAAATTTTTAAATAAAGCCAGAAATAGTATTTTAAATAAATTAGGTGCTTCGCAAGGAAATATAATTTTTACTAGTGGTGCAACAGAAAGTAATAATTTAGCAATTTTCGGGTCGAAAAGAAATGGCAATTGGAATTATGTTTTTTCTATGGGGGAACATCCAAGCGTTTATAATGTTGCAAGGGAACTTGAAAGATTGGGGAATAAAGTGTCTTTTGTAAGATTGCAAGAAAACGGCGAGGTTGATTACGATCAACTTGAAAACTTGGTAAATGAAAAAACAAGACTAGTTTCGGTTATGCATGTTAGCAATGAAACAGGTGTTGTAAACGACATAAAGAAAGTTTGTGAAATTGTTAAAGGAAAATCAAATTCTCTTATTCATGTTGATGGGGTTCAAGCCTTTAACAAAATTGTATTTTCATTAGATGACTTTGATGTTGATTTCTACACTATTTCTGCTCATAAATTCCATGGTCCAAAAGGTGTCAGCGCTTTATATGTGAAAAATAAAAATGATTTAAAAAACATAGTTTTTGGTGGTGGTCAAGAAGAAAATTATCGTTCTGGAACTGAAAACGTTGGTGCGATAATGGCTATGGCATGGGCAAGCGAAAATATAAATGTCAAAACAAACTTTGAAAAAACTATGAGATTGAAAGCAATAATGGAAAATATCTTGTCTACTGACAACAAAATTCAAATTGTAAAATCGCAATCTCCTTACATTTTATCTGTTTCGTATGAAGGGGTAAATGGGGAAACGCTTGCCAGGGCTTTGCAAGATGAAGGTGTTCTTATAAGTACAGGTAGTGCTTGCTCTACAAAAAAAGCGGGCAACAGAATTTTAGAAAATATGGGTTTTGATAAAAACAGGATTGTTTCAAGTGTTAGAATTTCATTTAATGCTTATATGAGCGAAGAAGAGGTTAAAGACGCAGGAAAAATTATTTTAAATTGTGCAAAAAAACTTGCTCAATTAAAAGTATAGTTGTGAGGGAAAATGAAAGTAATATTGTTGAGATTTGGCGAACTTTATTTAAAGGGCAATAATAGAAATGTTTTCGAGTCATTGTTAATAGGTAATATTAAAGATAAATTAAAAGATGAACATTTCAAATTTGAGAAAACTTTTGGAAGGTATGTTATTTCGCAATACGGCAAAGAAAGAGAAAAGAAGATAATTGAAAAATTAAAAACAGTTTTCGGGCTTTATAGCATTTCTGTTGCTGAAGAAATTGAAGCTCAACCGGAACAAATAAAAGCTTATGTTGGTCAAATTAAAATTAAAACGGAAAATTTTAAAGTTTATGTAAAAAGGGCTGACAAAAAATTTCCAATCTCGTCTATGGATTTTGCAAAAGAGTTGGGTTCAATTGTTTTAGAAAATAATCCTAACAAAAGTGTTGAATTATATAATCCACAAACTTTAATTAGTGTTGATATTAGGCTTAATGGTAAGGCTTATGTTTTTGATGAGATAATCAAATGTCAAGGTGGGTTGCCTTTAGGAAGTGCTGGAAAAGCATTACTTCTTTTGTCTGGAGGAATTGATAGTCCTGTGGCTGGTTATATGATGGCGAAAAGAGGACTGAAAATTGAAGCTTTACATTTTCATAGCTATCCATATACTTCAGAACAGGCAAAAGAGAAGGTGATTGAGTTAGCACAAAAACTTTGTGATTATGTGGATGAAATAAAATTGCATGTTGTGTCTTTTACAAAAGTTCAAGAAGAAATTCATATGCGTTGTAGAAGTGAATTTATGATAACTATTATGCGAAGAATAATGATGCGAATTGCAGAAAAGATTTGTGTGGCTAATGAGCTGGGGGCAATTGTAACAGGTGAAAGTTTGGGGCAGGTAGCAAGTCAAACAATGCAAAGCATGACATGCACAGCAAGCGTTGTAAAGGATTTGCCAATCTTTAGGCCATGTATAGCGATGGATAAAGAAGATATTATGGAAATAGCAAATTTGATTGGGACATACCAAACATCAATTCTTCCTTATGAAGATTGTTGTACTGTGTTTTTGCCAAAGAATCCTGTTATAAAACCAACTATTGAAAAATGCTTAAAAGAGGAAAGTTATTTAAATATCGAAGAACTTGTTGATCAGGCTATGCAAACAGAAGAAGTGATAACCATAAGGAAGAAATAATTTTGCCATTAACAAAAAATAATCTCGTTGTTAAGAGCAGGGTAAATTAAGCCCTGTTTTTTTTGTTTTTTTCAAAAATGCATATTGACTTATAATTATAAATTTCAAATTTATAACTTTGCAAATTTATAAATTTATATAAAAAATGCATGAATAATTATACAAAAATCACTTGCATAATTATAAAAAATGTTGTATAATAATCAAAAATGCATGAATAAAGATAAATTTATATTTATGCAAAACTGCTATAAGCCTTTATTTTAAAGGGATGTAGCGATTAGGAGAAAAAACATGGCAAGAAGCGCAAGACAATCTAAAATTTTGGAACTTATATCAACGAAGGAAATTGAAACTCAAGATGAACTTGCTAGGGAACTCAAAAATGCTAATTTTGACATTACCCAAGCAACTATTTCTAGAGATATAAAAGAACTTGGTTTGACGAAGGTTTTGTCACCTTCTGGCAAGTACAAGTATTGTTTTGTTGGTTCTGATGAACAAGTTATATCAAACAAATACATAACCATTTTTAAAGAAGGAGTGATTTCTGTTAAGCCAGCAATAAATATTGTTGTTGTAAAAACAATGAAAGGTATGGCTAGCGGTATTTGTGGTTTTGTTGACAAACTTAATTTAAATGAACTTATGGGTGCTTGCTATGGAGATGATACCGTTATGCTAATTTTTCCTACAACGATTCTTGCCAATGAAGCCGTAGTTACTTTAAACAATATGATAAATTAAAAGAGGTTGATATGCTTCAAACTTTAAAAATTGAAAATGTTGCATTAATTGATAATTTAACTGTTGATTTTAATAAAGGCTTAAATATTTTGCTTGGGGAAACTGGATCTGGAAAAAGTCTTATCTTCAACAGTATTCTTTTTGTTTTAGGCTCGAAATCGGATAAAACTTTGATTAGAAATGGAAAAGATTTTATGCGTGTTGAAGCATTGTTTGTAAATTTGTCAAATCAAGTCAAAGATTTTTTAAATCAATCAGGTTTTGAAATAGATGATGAACTTTTGATATCTCGTTCATACTTTTTAGATAACAGAAATGTGATTAGAATTAATAATTCTATTGCTACTTCAAGTTTTTTAAAATCTTTGGGCATATTGCTTGCGGATTGCTATACTCAACATGAAAGTGTTGATTTATTAAAAAATAAAAATCATCTTTCTATGCTCGATAAATTTGGTGGAAATGAGTTGCAGGTTATAAAAGAAGAAATCTTCAAATTATTAGCAGATAGAAAAGATTTGGAAAAGAGAATTCAAGATTTGGGTGGAAATGACGCGGACAGAGAAAGACTAATTTCTATATTGCGATATCAAATTGAAGAAATTGAAAATGCTGACTTACAAATAGGGGAAGATGAGGAAATTAATCAAAGATTAAAAATTTTAAATAGTGCAGAAAAAATTTATGAGGCTGTTTCCTGTTGTGAAAATCTGCTTTCGGCAAATGTTGATAGTGTTGTAAATTCGTTGCAGGAGTGTAGTGCTCAATTATCTGCTTTATCCGCCATTGAAGATTTGGAAAAATTAAAGGAAAGACTTGATAGTTGTAGATATGAAATTGAAGATATTAATCAATCTTTAATTGATTTAAGGGATACAACAAATTTCGATGAAAAAGAATTTGAACATTTAGATAGTCGTAAAGATTTGATTAAAAATTTAAACAAGAAGTATGGTGGAACTATTGAAAATGTTTTAGCGTTTTTGAAAAGCGCCAAAGAAAAAATGTCAATGCTAGAAGACGGGGAATTTGCTCTTGAAAAGTTAAAAGTTGAAATGAAGAAAACAAACAATCAACTTTGGACATTAGCAGAAAAATTGTCAAATTTGAGAAAAGATTTGGCAAAGGAAGTTGAAGAAAAAGTGGTTTCGCAGTTGAAAGACTTGGGAATGAAATCATCAAAATTTACAATTAATTTTGAAAAACTTGAAAATGTTGGCAATAATGGTCAAGATGAAGTAAAATTTTCTTTCTCTGCAAATGCGGGACAAGAAGTTAAAGAATTGTCTAAAACTGCTTCAGGCGGAGAACTTAGTAGATTTATGCTTGCAATAAAAAATATTTTTGCAGAAAATGGCTCATCTGACTTGATGCTTTTTGACGAAATAGATTCTGGAATAAGTGGAGAAACAGGTAGAGTTGTAGGGAAAAAATTGAGAAATATAACAAACTTTACGCAAGTTTTATGTATTACCCATTTACCACAAGTTGCTTCATTTGGTGACAATTTTATAAACGTTTTTAAAACTGAAGCAAATGGACAAACTTATTCAAATGCAAAAATTTTACAGGGTGAAGAAATTGCTGTTGCAATAGCAAAAATGACAGGAGGCAACGAGCCTTCACAACTTGCTATTTCGCATGCTAACGAATTGATAAAGCAAGCTAAAGAAAATTAAAAACAGACTTTTAGTATGTCTGTTTTTTTATTTTATTACATTTAAATATTAAATTGATTGACTAATTATTTTTATTATAGTAATATTTATATATGGTTATTCTAGGGATAGATCCGGGCTATGCAATAATAGGTTACGGAGTTTTAGACACAACAAAACAAAACATGTTATTGGATTATGGTGCTATTGTAACACCCAAAGAAGACAGTATGCCTGTTAGACTGCAAAACATTGATAAAAGTTTGAAGTATCTTTTTGATAAGTTTAAACCAGATGTTGTTGCTATTGAGGAATTGTTTTATTTCAAAAATCAAAAAACTGTTATTCAAGTTGCTCAAGCAAGAGGTGTTATTCTTTTGGCTTGTCAAAAATATTGTGGGAATATTTATGAATATACACCTTTGCAAATTAAACAAGCTTTAACAGGACAAGGTAGGGCAGAAAAAGCACAAGTTCAGTTTATGGTAAAGGCTATTTTGGGACTTGAAAATATTCCAAAGCCTGATGATGCAGCGGATGCGCTAGCAGTAGCAATTTGTCATAGTCAATCTAGCCCTATGTTGAACAACAATAAAATCTAAATGATTATTTTTTTGGAGTAAATTATGATATCATTTTTATTAGGAATAATTGAAGAGAAAGGTGAGAATTCTTTAATTTTGGATGTAAATGGTGTTGGATATGAATTGACAATTTCATCAAATACTTTATCTGCACTTCCTTTGAATGGTGAAACTGTAAAAGTTTATACTTATATGGCGGTTAGAGAAGATGGAGTATTTCTTTTTGGGTTTTCATCAAAAGAAGAAAGGGAATTGTTTTACAAATTAATTTCAGTCAGTGGTGTTGGTCCTAAAATGGCAATTGCAATACTTTCAGGTTTAAGTTTGTCAGATTTAACTATTGCAATTATTCAAGAGGATAGTAAATTATTGTCAAAGATAAAAGGGTTAGGAAAGAAAACTGCAGAAAGAATTTGTCTTGAATTAAAAGATAAATTAAGTGTTGCTTCATCAAATGATTTAACAAGTCAATTTGAAGGTGACTATAATGAAGATGCTGTGCAAATGGCTACAGATACATTAATTAGCCTTGGAATAAATAAAAATGAAGCATATATGCTTGCTCGAGCAAATGCTCAAAATAATGCAACAGCGGAAGAGATAATTTCAAAAGCATTAAGGGGGTATAAAGGTTGAACGAAGAAGAAAGATTTGTGCAAAGCACAAAAAATATGACAGATGCAGAAATTGAAAATTCATTAAGACCTACTTCACTTGATGATTATATTGGTCAAGCTAAAGTAAAAGAAGCATTAAGAGTTTATATAAAAGCTGCAAAATCTAGAAATGAAAGTTTGGATCATGTTTTGTTGTATGGCCCTCCAGGTCTTGGAAAAACAACTTTATCTCATATTATTGCAAATGAGCTTGGTTCTCAATTTAAAGTAACATCTGGCCCTGCAATTGAGCACGCTGCAGATCTTGCTGCAATACTAACAAATTTGAATCAAAATGATGTTTTGTTTATAGATGAAATTCACAGATTAAATAAAACTGTTGAAGAGATTTTATATCCTGCTATGGAAGATTTTGCTTTAGATTTTATTGTGGGGAAAGGGCCATCTGCTAGAAACATGAGATTAAAAATCAAACCTTTCACTTTGATTGGAGCTACAACAAGAGCAGGTATGCTTACAAATCCTTTAAGGGATAGATTTGGAGTAATATGCAGGTTAGAACTTTATAGTGCTGAAGAATTGCAAATCATTATAAAAAGGTCTGCAAAAATTTTAGGTGTTAAAATAGACGATGACGCAGCAAATGAAATTGCAAAAAGGTCAAGAGGAACACCTCGTATAGCAAATAGATTGTTGAAAAGAGTTAGAGATTATGCTCAAGTTATTGGCGAAGGGCATGTGACCAAAAATATTGCAGACAAGACTCTGCAAGTAATGGAAATAGATGAACTGGGTCTTGATACGATAGATAGAAAAATTTTGTTTACAATTATAAATAAGTTTGGGGGTGGGCCTGTAGGACTTGATACATTATCTGCAACTATTAGTGAAGATGCGACAACAATTGAAGATGTGTATGAGCCTTATTTGTTGCAGTTAGGTTTTATTTCAAGAACACCAAGAGGTAGAGTTGCGCTAGAGCCTGCTTACAAACATTTTGGATTAGAATATTTAGGGAAGTAAAAGATAATGACAAATATAAACAATAAAGACTTGTTGAGCAAATCAAGTTACTTTTATAATTTGCCTGAAGAACTGATTGCGCAACATCCACTTGAGCCTAGGGATAGTTCTAGACTCCTTGTCTATAATAAAAAAACTGAAAAAATTGAACACAAACATTTTAGAGATATTGTAGATTATTTACAAAAAGGAGATGTTCTTGTTGTAAACAATTCAAGGGTTTTGCCGGCTAGATTGTTTGGTTATAAAGATACTGGTGCAAAAATTGAAGTTTTGCTCCAAAAAAGATTAGATTTAACAACTTGGGAAGTTATTGCGAGACCTTTCAAAAGGTTGAAAGTTGGTACAAAGGTCTTTTTTAGTGAAAAACTAAATTGTGAAATTATAGAAAAACAGGATTATGGTAATTGCAAAGTAAGATTCGATTTTGAGGGTGTTTTTGAAAACAGGTTAAGTGAAGTTGGGCAAATGCCTTTGCCTCCATACATACACGAGAAATTGAAAGATAAAGAAAGGTATCAAACTGTATATTCAAAAGTGGAGGGGTCATCTGCTGCACCAACTGCTGGTTTGCATTTTACTAAAGAATTATTAGAAAAAATAAAAGAAAAAGGCATTCAAATAGTTGAAGTTTTGTTACATGTTGGACTCGGCACTTTTAGGCCGGTAAAAGAAGATAATATTTTGCAACATAAAATGCATAGTGAATATATAGAAATGTCTAAAGAAAATGCTGATATTTTAAATAAAGCAAAAAGTGAGGGGCGTAGAATAATTGCTGTTGGAACGACAAGTGTAAGAGTCTTAGAAAGTTCCGCTGATGAAAATGGCCAAATATTGCCGAAAATGGAAGAAACTAGCATTTTTATATATCCTTCGTATAAATTTAAAGTTGTAGACGCTTTAATAACTAACTTTCATTTACCTGAAAGCACTTTAATTATGCTTGTTTCAGCTTTTGCAGGGTATGACCAAACAATGAGGCTTTACGATGAAGCGGTGAAGGAAAGATATCGATTCTTTTCTTTTGGTGATGCAATGTTTATTTACTAAATAAATTTAAAACTACAAAATATAGCATTTATGCATACATAATACACACTAATTAAGGAGATTTATGGAAAAATTTTCATATGAAATAATTAAAGAATGCCCAAAGACGGGAGCAAGGGCCGGAATCTTACATACGCCACACGGAGATATTGAAACTCCAATTTTTATGCCAGTTGGAACTCAAGCGACTGTAAAAGGACTTAAAGTAGAAGATTTGAAAGATATGAATGCTCAAATTATATTGTCTAATACTTATCATCTTTATTTAAGACCGGGCCATGAAATAGTTAAAAAAGCAGGCGGATTGCATAAATTTATGAATTGGGAAAGGCCAATTTTAACTGATAGTGGTGGTTTTCAGGTTTTTTCTTTATCAAAATTAAGAAAAGTAAGTGATGAAGGTGTTGAGTTTAGATCTCATATTAATGGTTCTAAACATTTCATAACACCTGAAAAAGATATGGAAATTCAAGAGGCTTTAGGTGCAGATATAATAATGGCTTTAGATCAATGCACAGAAGCAGGAGCAAGTTATCAAGAATCAGCAGAAGCAAAAAGATTAACCAAATTATGGCTTGAAAGGTGTTTTAAAGCACACAAGAATGATGATCAAATACTTTTTCCTATCATACAAGGAAATTTATTTAAAGATTTAAGAGCAGAAAGTGTTAAAGATTGCCTTCCTTATGCCAAATGCGGAATAGCTATTGGTGGTCTTTCTGTTGGTGAAGAAAAAGAAGTAATGTATGATATTCTTGACTTCTTACAACCTTTATTACCTAAAAATCAGCCTCATTACTTGATGGGAGTTGGCTCTCCAGATTGTCTTATAGAAGGCATTGCAAGAGGAATAGATATGATGGATTGTGTTTTGCCAACAAGAATTGCAAGAAATGGAACGGCTTTTACAAAAAAAGGGAAAATGGTTATAAAGAATTCTATATACAAGGAAGACTTTTCTCCAATTGAAGAAGATTGTGATTGTTATACATGTAAAAATTATTCAAGAGCTTATATTAGGCATTTGATAAATGTCGGAGAAATGCTAGGAGCAGAATTACTTTCAATTCACAATTTGCATATGATGTTAAAACTTGCTCATCAATCAAGAGAAGCGATAATTGGTGGATATTTTGATGAATTCAGAAAAGATTTTATAAGCAAGTATGATTTATCAAAATCGAAATTCTAGAAAAATAATATGGCTAGTTTACAGAGCCATATTTTTATTTATCATTTTTTGCTTATATTTTTTTAAATAATAATTTTATTCATTTGTTTGACATCATTTGATTTTATATTTATAATTATTTTAGGTATTTAAAAAAATAAAGTTGTCATCAACTTTTTTATAAATAAGACATTACTTTGTTGATGTCAACGTTATCTTAAATTTACCAAATTTAAAAAAAAGGGGAGAAATATGAACAACAGTGTTAGTTTTTTATGTGACGCTGTTGCAACCGCAGGTATAGTTGCAGGAATTTGCAGTTTAATTGTTGGAATTTTGCTTGGTGCAATTATTTATAAATTTGTTATCGTAAAAAAAATAAACAAAAACAAATCAAATGCTGTTAAAATAATTGAAGATGCCTACGCGGAAGCAAAAAGCGTAAAGAAGGAAGCTGTTCTTGAGGCAAAAGAAGAAGCACAAAAAATTCGTGATGAAGCTAATAATGAAGCTAAAGAAAGAAGAGCAGAAATTCAAAAACAAGAAGAAAGATTAGATCAGCGAGAAGAATATATTACGAAGAAAGAACAATCTTTAGATACTAAAGCAGAACAACTAGAAAATGAAAAACAAAAACTAGAAAATGAAAAGTTGAAGTTAAATGAAAAATTAGATGAGCAAGAACAAATAAAAGTTCAAATGCTCGAAAAATTGGAAAAGATATCAGGCCTTTCAAAAAAAGAAGCAAAAGATATTCTTATTGAAAGTATAACTGATGAAGCGAAGAAAGATGCTGGAACAATTGTTAAACAAATTGAAGATGAAGCAAGGGAAAATGGAGAGAAAAAAGCACAAGATATAGTTATAAGTGCTATACAAAAATGTGCTACAGATTTGTCTTCTGAAATGACAATAACTTCTGTCGTTTTGCCAAATGATGAGATGAAAGGAAGAATTATTGGAAGGGAAGGTAGAAATATTCGTTCCATTGAGAGTGCAACAGGGGTTGAACTTATAGTCGATGATACTCCTGAAGCGATAACAATTTCTAGTTTTGATCCTTTCAGAAGAGAAATTGCAAGATTAAGTCTTGAAAAACTTATAGTTGATGGCAGAATTCATCCTGCAAGAATTGAAGAAGTTGTTGAAAAGTCTACGATAGAAGTTGAAAAAGCAGTAAAAGAAGCAGGTGAAAATGCTTGCAATGAAGTGGCTATTTACAATTTAAATCCAGAGCTTGTGAAGATTTTGGGTAGATTAAAATATAGAACTAGTTATGGACAAAATTGTTTAAAACACAGTGTTGAAACTTCTATAATAGCAGGCTTAATTGCAACTGAAATTGGAGCAAATGCTACAATAGCAAAACGCGGAGGACTTCTTCACGATATTGGCAAGGCACTTGATCATGAAGTTGAAGGGACACATGTTTCAATTGGTGTAGAACTTGCTAAAAAATATAAAGAGAATGAAGCAGTTATACATTGTATAGAAGCTCATCATGGTAATGTTCCATTTAAAAGTATTGAAGCCATTATTGTTCAAGTTGCTGACGCTATATCAAGCACTAGACCAGGTGCAAGAAGAGAAAGTTTTGAAAATTATATTAAAAGACTTGAACAACTTGAAAGTATATGTAACGATTTTAAAGGTGTTGAGAAATCTTATGCAATTCAAGCAGGTAGAGAAGTTAGAATTATGGTAAAACCTGAGGAAATAAGCGATAATGATGCAATGTTTATGGCAAAAGATATTGCTAAACGAATTGAAAAAGAAATGCAATACCCAGGACAAATAAAAGTTAATGTAATAAGGGAATCTAGATTTTCAGATACTGCAAAATAAAAAAAGAAGATTTGTTCTAATTTGGAACAAGTCTTCTTTCTTTTTATGTGAAGCATATTTCCTTCACACTAGTATAATGTGCAAAATATTTTTAATTATTCAATTTTTTTTAATTATCATCACTATTTCTTAAATGCAATACATTGGCAACACTTTTTCGCATATCTTCATTAATTGCAGCGTAATGTTTTTTTGTTTTGTTGACATCTTTATGACCTAAAACATCTGCAACTATATAAATATCTTTTGTTTCTCTATATAAATTTGTGCCAAAAGTGCTTCTTAATTTATGAGGAGAAATCTTTTTTAAAGGGGAGGCTATTTGAGCAAATTTTTTAACTAAATTTTCTACAGCCCGAATTGAAATTCTTTTGTTTTGCAAAGAAATAAACATCGCTTTTTCATTCTGATTTAAATTTAATGTTGCTCTTTTTTCAAGCCATGTTTTTAAAGCCATTGCTACTTCATTAGAAAAATATAATACAGATTTACTTCCGCCTTTTCTTGTGACAACAAAAGCATTTTCTTTAAAATCAAAACTATCTATATCAAGACCAACAAGTTCTGAAATTCTTATGCCAGTTCCTAAAAATAGAGTAATGATAGCATTATCTCTTTCAAAGGTGTTTTTGTTATAAGATCTCTGCTTTTGTGTAAATTCTGTTGGATTTTCAACAGCATTTAGCATTTTTGAAACTTCATCTTGTTCAAGTCTTATTATTTCTTTATTGTGTAACTTTGGAGTTTCGATTTTACTTACAACATTAGAAGTTATTAAATCATGATTAAATAAATATTTGAAAAAACTTCTTAACGAAGCAAGTTTTCTTGCTTTTCCTCGTTCTTTATTTTGACTTATTTTTTTATTGTTGTCATAATAACTCAAATATGACATAAATTGCTCTATATCTCTTGTTTTTAAATTGTTTAGATCTTGACAAGTTATTTCAACTTTGTTTTTATGAAATATAAATTGACTAATATATTCAAAAAAAACATTTAAATCCATAGAATAGTTATATCTAGTAAGTGAAGATGTGTTATTTTCAATCGCAATAAAAAAATCAAGACAAAAATCGGGGAGTTGTTGTAAATAATTGCTCATTTTAAGTCTATTTTTTAGATCTCTTTGCTGATAAAAATTTAAATTTTCCATAACAATATTATAGCATAATTTAAAAATAAATCAAATAAATTTGATGTCTATGCGTAAAATCTTTTAAAAACCATATTTTGTATCTATTATGTTTGAATAAATTCTAAAAATTGTTATTTGTGCATAAATTTATCGTTTACGCAAAAACAAATTACAAAAATTAAGCAAAATAATAAAATAAAAAACATTATATTATTTGACTATTTTTAAAAAAAATTGTAATATAAAAAAATAAAAG
>CALWTO010000053.1 GCA_944384485.1 uncultured Clostridia bacterium | reverse complement strand
ACCAAGTTAATTAAAATTTTGGTCTAAATTTACCATTTTTCATTTGTTTCATCATTTCTTTTGATTGTTCAAATTGTTTAAGAAGTTGATTTACCTGTTGAACAGAAGTTCCACTTCCTTTTGCAATTCTTTGTCTTCGACTTGCCTTAATTATATCTGGCATAAGCCTTTCTTGTGGTGTCATAGATTGGATAATTGCTTTATTTATCATAAGTTGATTTTCATCAATATCCAAATTTTTTATCTTTCCACCAATGCCGGGAATCATAGAAATTAAATCTTTAATATTCCCCATTTTTTTGATGCTCTCAATTTGTTTTAAATAGTCATCAAAAGTAAAAGAGTTTTCACGAAATTTCTTCTCCAAAACCTTCGCTTCTTCTTCAGTTACAGCTTGTTGTGCCTTTTCAATGAGTGAAAGGACATCACCCATACCTAAAATTCTACTCGCAATTCTATCTGGATAAAAAGGTTCAATATCGCCAATTTTTTCTCCAACACCTGTAAATTTTATAGGCTTGCCTGTAATTGCCTTGATAGACAACGCAGCACCGCCTCTTGTATCACCATCAAGTTTGGTAAGAATAACACCTGTTATGTCAAGGTCTTTATTGAAACTTTCAGCAACATTTACAGAATCTTGACCAGTCATAGAATCAACAACAAGAAGTATTTCAGTAGGGTTTATTGTTTTTTTGATGTTTTTAAGTTCTTCCATCAATTCTTCATTTATATGAAGCCTGCCCGCAGTATCTATGATAATAGTATCATAACCTTGCTTTTTGGCAAAATCTACAGCTTGCTGGGAAGTTTTTACAGGGTTTTGCGTCCCTTTTTCAAATACATCAACATTTGCTTGTTTACCAACTATTTGCAATTGGTTTATTGCTGCAGGTCTGTAAATATCACAAGCAACAAGCAAAGGCCTTTTCCCACTCTTTTTTAAATATGCACCAAGTTTTGCACACATAGTGGTTTTTCCAGCCCCTTGCAACCCACACATCATAATAATTGTTGGAGGTTGAGAAGAAACTTGCAATTTTTGATTGTTTGAAGACATTAAAGCTGTAAGTTCATCTTTAACAATTTTTATAACCTGTTGTGATGGTGTCAAACTTTTTAAAACTTCATCACCAACTGCTTTTTCGGAAACATTTTTGACAAAGTCCTTTGCGACCAAATAGTTGACATCTGCCTCTAAAAGAGCCATTCGAACTTCTCTCATTGCTTCTTTAATTTCAAGTTCAGTAAGTCTTCCTCTATTTTTCAATTTTGAAAAAATGTGGTTAAATCTTTCTGAAAGTGAATTAAATAATCCCATTCTTTTCTCCTTTTAAAGACATTACTTTTTCTTTCAATGCTTGATTTTCTTTTTTTAAATTTTCTAATTTTTCGACCATGTGAAGTTTATTTTCAAAATTTTCAAGTTTTTTTAAGGCCTTGTCAATGCTATCCTTAACAGCCTGCCTTGAAATACCATTATTTTCAGAAATTTCTGTTGCAGTTAAATTTTCATTTAAATAATCTTCTAAAACTTGTTTTTGCCCACAACTCAACAAAGGTCCATAAGCATCAAATAAAACAGCATAATAAAAATTTTCTTCAACTTTCATGAATTATTCCTTGTAAAGCATTTTTACTTTACAAAGGTATTTTATCATAGTAATTAAAAAAAATCAAGCAATTTTTTAATTTTTTTTTAATAGATATTGACTAAAATAGACAATTATGATAAAATTTAATTATCTTAATCAAAGGGGAAAAATATGGAAAATTTTGAAGAACTTGTTAGAAAAATGCATACTCAAAGTGTTAAAAAAGTTGAAGATAAAAGTTTTATAGAAGAAATTCGAGTAAAACTTTCCAATCAAGAAAATATAAATATCGCAAACCAAAAAAATAAAGCCTTTTTTGACAAAATCAATGAATTAGAATGCTTTAACTGCAAAAATAATATAATAAAATTTACAAACAAAAACAATTACAATGAAGATGACATGAAAATAATTTTTGATACAGTTATAGATTTATACAAACATTTTCGTCATGAAAACAAAGAAAAATTTAATTCTCAATTAAAATTTTTAAAAAAATTACTTAAAGAAAAATCAACAGAAATCGAAAACGAAATGTAATTATAAAATATTAGCAATAATATAATTGTTAACTCCATAAAATTTGGGGTTAATTTTTATTTTATCGCCATTTCTTATAAGAATATTTTTTTTCAAATAATCATTAAAATTTTGATTTTTTATTATATCGTAGCCAAGTTTTATAATTTCTTTAATACTAAAACCTTTTTCGCATCTAAGCCCAAGCATTATTATTTCTTCAATTATTTTATCCTTTGTCAAAGTTTCAATATAAGATTTATTCCCTTTAAAATAATTTTCAAAATCGTTAGCGTTTGCCCAGCGCTTGTTTTTGTATAAAGAATGTGCAGAAAGCCCAAAACCAATGTAGTTTTTTCTTGTCCAATATTTTAAATTATGCAAACATTGATAACCTTTTTTAGCAAAATTTGAAATTTCATATCTCTCAAAACCATGCCTTTTTAAATATTTTACAATTTTATCATAAACTTTTATCGTTTTTTCTTCGTCAGGCAATACAATCTTTTTTTCTTGAAGCATTTTTTCAAGTTTTGTTCCATTTTCTACTTGCAACATATAACAAGACAAATGTTTAACTTTGTTTTTCACACTTTTTAACATTGATTTAATTTTTATAAAATTGCTTTTTTCAAGCCCCAGCAAAAAATCACAACTTATATTTTTAAAGCCGGATTTTTTTGCATTTTTGAGTGCTTCAAACACTTGTTTTTTATTATGTAATCTCCCTATTTGTTTTAGTTGCTTATCATTTAAAGACTGCACTCCCATTGATAAACGATTTATTCCAATCCGCCTATAAAATTTTAATTTTTCTAAATTCAATGAATTAGGATTTGATTCAATTGTTATTTCAGCATTTTCTATAACATCAAATTTTTCTTTTATTGCTTCCAAAATTTTTTTTATATACTTTTTGTCTATGCAACTGGGTGTTCCCCCACCTATGAAAATAGAATCTACTTTATCGCCTCCATGAGGGCAATTTTTTATTTCATTTAGAAGAAAATTTATATACTTTTTTTGCAATTCACTTTTTGCCACAAAAGAAGCAAATGCACAATAATTGCACTTACTTTCACAAAATGGAATATGCACATATATTCCAAGCATTTATTTGTCCTCATCATCTAATTTTAAAATTGACATAAAGGCTTCGGAAGGAATTTCAACAGAACCAATTTTTCTCATTCTTTTTTTGCCTTCCTTTTGTTTTTCAAGCAATTTTCTCTTTCTTGTTATATCGCCACCATAACATTTTGCAAGCACATCTTTTCTCATAGCAGAAACTGTTTCTCTTGCAATTATTTTATTTCCTATGGCCGCTTGAATTGGCACTTCAAAGAGTTGTCTAGGAATGATTTTTTTGAGTTTTTCAGTCAACGCTCTACCTCTTGAATACGCTTTGTCTTTGTGAACTATAATTGACAAAGCATCACATTTCTCACCATTAAGCAAAATGTCAACTCGAACTAAATCGCTTCTTTCAAAACCAGCCATTTCATAATCAAAACTTGCATAGCCTTTCGTTCTTGATTTTAAACTATCAAAAAAGTCGTATATAATTTCTCCAAGAGGTAAAGTATAGTCAACCCTTACTCTTTTTTCTTCCAAATAAGTAAGCCCTTTGTATATACCCCTTTTGTCTTGGCAAAGTTCCATAATTACACCAACATACTCAGGAGGAGTAAAAATGTTTGCTTTAACCATTGGTTCTTCTATATATTCAATTTCAACAGGAGTTGGCAAAGAAGAAGGATTTGATAATTTTAATACTTCACCATTTGTTTTATGGACAATATAATAAACTCCTGGTGCTGTGGTGATAATATCAAGATTAAATTCTCTTTCAAGTCTTTCTGAAATTATTTCCAAATGTAAAAGCCCCAAAAAACCACAACGGAACCCAAAACCAAGAGCCTGTGAAACTTCAGGTTCATACTGCAAAGAAGCATCATTTAATTTTAATTTTTCTAGCGCATCTTTTAGTTCTTGGTATTTTGCTCCGTCTACAGGAAAGATTCCGCAAAAAACAACTGGTTGAACTTTTTTATAACCAGGTAAGGCTTTATCGGTTGGATTTCCTGCATCAGTGATAGTGTCGCCGACACAAACATCTTGAATAGTTTTTATAGAACAAGCCAAATAACCAACATCACCTGCTTTTAAAACTCCTGTAGATTTAGCAAAAGGAACAAATATTCCAACTTCATTGACATCAAACACTTTTCCCGTTTGCATCATCTTAATTTTGTCGCCAACTTTGACTTCTCCATCAAAAACTCTAATTAAACATATTGCACCTTTAAAATTATCATAATAACTATCAAAAATCAAACATTTTAGCTTTCCATTTTCATCACCCTTTGGTGAAGGAAATTCTTTAACAATCATTTTCAAAACTTCATCGATGTTTGTTCCATCTTTTGCAGAAATGCATGGGGCATGCATAGCAGGAATACCCACAACATCTTCAATTTCTTTTTTTACTTCTTCAGGTCTAGCACTAGGCAAATCAATTTTATTTATTACTGGCAAGATTTCCAAATTGTTGTCAAGAGCAAGATAAGCATTAGCAAGCGTTTGTGCTTCTACCCCTTGCGAAGCATCAACAATTAAAATTGCCCCCTCACAAGCGGCAAGTGAACGCGAAACTTCGTAAGTAAAGTCAACATGTCCCGGAGTATCAATCAAGTTAAGTTCGTAGTCTTCTCCTTCAAAATTATACATCATTCTTGTTGGAGTAAGTTTTATTGTAATACCTTTTTCTCTCTCAAGTTCCATGCTGTCCAAAAGTTGATTTTGCATATCTCTTTTTGCCAAAGTGCCTGTTCTTTCAATAAGCCTATCTGCAAGAGTGCTTTTGCCATGGTCAATGTGTGCAACAATGCAAAAATTTCTTATTCTTTTTTGTCTATCCATAGTTTAGATTATAATATAAAACAAATTTTATTGCAAATCTCTTTAATTAAAAAAACAAGATATTTGATATCTTGTTTATATTTTAGGTTCAAAATCTTCAAATATAACATTATCACAATATTTGACAACTCTTAAATATTCTTCTTGACTTCTTACAGTCCAAGCAAGCAAAGGCAGTTTTTTATACTTGCGAACAAAACGATTTGGCAAATATTTACCTTCATAAGCAATAAAATCTGGCTTTGAAATATGCTTATTCAAAAGCATTCTTTTTAAAACGAATTTTTGAATAAAAGGTAATTTTTCATTTTTCAAATATCCTGCAAGTTGTCCTCTTAAAAATTCAGGTGCATGTTTTGCGAAGTATTGAAGCACATAAGGATTAAATGCTTCAATAGCGAATTGGCCTTTGTAATTTTTTAAAAGGTCAATTACTTTTTTCTCAAGTTCCCCAACTTTTCCTCTGTTTTTTATTTCAATTAAGATTGGAGTTCTTCCATTTATAAAATTCAATGTTTCTTCAAAAGTTGGAATTTTTTCTTTAGTTCCACTAAGATATAAAACATCAAGGTCTGCTTTATTTAAAAATTTTAAATATCCATCATTATTTGTAACTCTTGACAATGATTCATCATGAAATACCACAAGAGTACCATCCGCAATCATTTGCACATCAAGTTCAATTGCATAACCATTGTCAATAGCATTTTGAAATGCTGGCAAAGAATTTTCAGGTCTTTCTTTATCATGAAGCCCACGATGAGCAATTGGTTGACAAACAAGCCATGAATCAAAAATATTTTTCATATATACCTACCTAATCTTTTAAAATTATATCATAGTTTATATTTTTTTCAAAGAAAATATGTAAATTTATTTTTATTCGTCTTTTTTTAAATAACAAACTTTTTTTATTCCATACTTTTTTTCATCAATTATCTTAAAAGGTGAAAAGTCAAAACTGTCTTCTTTGTTCATCTCGCAAATTATAATGCCGTCATTACTTAAAAGATTCAATTTATATATTTCATCAACACAAACTTTATACAAATTGCTTTTGTATGGAGGATCTAAAATAATTATATCAAAAATTTTGTTTTGCACTTTTAAATATTTTAAAGCATTTAAACAATCACCTTTATAAACTTCTGCATTTACCCCAAGTTTACTTAAATTTTGTTTTGTTAAAGCAACAGAGCGAAAATCCTTATCTACAAAAATTACTTCCTTTGCTCCTCTACTTATCGCTTCTATTCCTAACGCCCCTGTGCCACAAAAAAGGTCCAACACAACTGCACCTGAAATTTGAAATGCAATCTTGTTAAATATAGCCTGCTTAACAACATCTGCAGTTGGCCTAATGTGTTCATATTTATTTTCAATTAAAACTCTACCTTTAAATTTACCTGCTGTTACTCTCATAGATTATATTATACACAAAAACAAAAAATAAAAAAGCATTTTACTTTATAAAAGATAAAAAGCATTTGTCGATTTAACGCAACTTTATAAATAAAACAAGATTATGTTATACAATTCTAAAAAAGGAGAGCATATATGGAAAAAAAATATCTCAGATTTACATTAAGAACATCTGAGGAATTATTAAACAAGATGGAATATATTTCCTCTTATTATGGTAGAACAAAAAATAAGGAAATTGAGCAATTAATAAAAAAACATGTAAAAGAATTTGAAAATATTTATGGCGAAATAAAGAACAATAAGCTTGTATAAACATAAAAAATTTGTTGACAATGAAAAGAAATTAATGTATAATTGCACATGTAATAAA
>CALWTO010000052.1 GCA_944384485.1 uncultured Clostridia bacterium | reverse complement strand
GTGTTTGCTTCCGAGAAAATGTTGAAAATAGATGTTATTGCTTTTGAAACATCAAAATTTTTCATATATTCCAAAACATTGTCTTTTTCTTTCAAAACTTTGTTTTGCAAATTGATTTCATTTTCTCCATATTTTTCAACACTTGGAATTATTCCATTAAAATACTTTTTAAGCATTGAGAAAGTTCTGGAAACCAAATTACCAAAATTATTGCAAAGGTCAGCATTAAACTTCGTCAAGAAAGTTTCTGTTGAATAATTTCCATCTGATCCAAAAGGTATTTCTCGAAGTAAAATATATCTTATAGCATCTGCCGAATATCTAGGCACTAAAATTCTTGGATCTACACATTCTTTAACGCCGGCATCTTTGCTTTTTGACAATTTGTCTCCACCAAACAACATCCAGCCATGGCCAAAAATTCTTTTTGGAAGTGGCAAATCAAGAGCCATTAACATAGCAGGCCAAATAATCGCATGAAAGCGGACAATTTCTTTTCCAATAATGTGAACATCAGCAGGCCAAAATTTTTCAAATAAAGTTTGATCTTCGCTACCATAACCTAAAGCAGTAATATAATTTGATAACGCATCAATCCATACATAAATTGTATGTTTTGGATCAAACTCAACAGGGACACCCCATTTGACTGAAGTTCTTGAAACACACAAATCTTGAAGCCCCGGTTTAATAAAATTGTTTACCATTTCATTAACTCTTGAAACAGGCAATAAAAATTCAGGATTATTTTTATACAAATCTAAAAGTTTATCAGAAAATTGTGAAAGTTTAAAGAAATATGCTTCTTCTTCTTGAACTTTAACTTCTCTTCCACAATCAGGGCATTTCCCATTTACAAGTTGGCTTTCTGTCCAAAAAGATTCACAAGGGGTGCAATATAAACCGTTGTATTTGTCTTTGTAAATATAACCTTTTTCGTAAAGAGCATTAAATATTTTTTGAACAGCTTTTTCATGATAATCATCTGTCGTTCTTATAAATTTTGTGTAATTTATTCCCAACATTTCCCAAAGATTTTTTGCATCGGCAATCATTTCATCAAGATATTCTTTTTCTGTTTTCCCTGCTTTTTGTGCTGACAAAGAAATTTTTTGACCATGTTCATCGGTTCCTGTTAAAAAGAAAACATCTTTGCCTAATTTTTTATTAAACTTTGCAATAGTATCACAAATAACTGTTGTATAACAATTCCCTAAAGTAAATTTGTTGCTTGGATAATAAATAGGTGTAGTGATATAAAATTTTTCTTTCATTTTTTCTTCTCCTAATCAAGTTTTAATATTTTATCACGACAAGAAAATATTGTCAATTAAAAGCCATGATATTAAAAATGTAAAAAATAACAAAATTTTATAACTTACGACATTATAAGTGCTTTTTGTCAATAAGAAAAAATAAGAAAAATGTTAAAATGTAAATATGAAAAATCAATTTTTAATAATCATAGCAATTGCTTTGTTTTGTTTAAGTATTTGGATTGTAACTTTTTTGGCACTAAACTATCCAAAGCCTTTACAAAACGCCAAACAAGAAATTATTGTAAAAATAGACTATAAATATTTTTTTTAATTAAAGTCATATTTTAATTTTAAAACAAAATTATATTTAAAATTGATTTTTTGCAGTTTTTGTGATAAAATTCTTTTATGAGAATAGTAAATTTATCTTCAGGTAGCGAAGGCAACTTAACATATATTGAAACAGAGGACACAAAAATTTTACTTGATGATGGCTTAAGCGCACAAAAAACTATAGAAAAATTAAAACAAATTTCGGTTACACCAACAGAAATTAATGCAATAGTTGTTTCTCACGAGCATAGCGACCACACTAAAGGTTTAGATGTACTTTCAAGTAAATACAACATCCCTGTTTTTGCGCATGAAAAAGTTTGGATTGGTCTTGATGAAAAACTAAAAAATGTTTCTCTTAAAAACAGAAAAGTATTTGACGATAAATTTAACATAAAAGATTTAATTATCTCCCCGATTGAAGTGCCTCATGACGTGCCTTGTTACGGTTTTTCTTTTGAAAAAGATAATAAAAAAATTTCTTTTGTAACAGATTTAGGTCACTTAAACGATAAAATCTTAGAAAACATGTTTAAAAGTAGACTTATATACATAGAATCAAACTATGATAAGGAAATGTTATATAATGGAACAAAGTATCCTCTTTCTCTAAAAAGAAGAATTGATGGGCCCAATGGCCATCTGTCTAACATTGATAGTGCTGAGGCTGTCGAAAGGCTTGCTTATGGTGGGACAAGACAATTTGTTCTTGCTCACTTAAGTAAAGAGAACAACACCCCAAGCATTGCTTTCTCAACATTATGCTCATGCTTATCAAAAAATAACATTCAAGAAGGTAAAGACATAAAAATAGATGTAGCAACTACTGAAATAGGGACAATTTTTAAACTAAAATAAAAAAATCATAAATATTGATGAAAAAATGTATAAATAATAAATATTTATATGTTTTTTTTAATTTTACTATTGAAAAACTATTAAAAACATGATAAAATATATAAACAAGTAAAACTTGGGAGGGAAATATGAACGAAAAATTAAAAGACATATTGACAACTTTATACAATGAGCCTGAAAAGCTTCATGCATCTTGCGTGGAAAATTTAGTAAATAAATCTTTGCCTAATGTTAACTTTGGAGCGACATATAGCACTTTGGGAACGCTTGCTAATGTTGGCACCTATTCCATTGTTGATTTTGCTGATTTTATAAAACGACAATATCTTTCAAATATTGATGACTATCAAGATAAAATAAATAACTCATTAGAAAACTATGCCAATGATTTAAAAAATTTATCAAGCGCAAAGTCTTTTTGTGATAAGGTTACAAAACTAGCAAAAGCAGAAGGTATTGAAAGCACTTCTTTTATCAGCAATTTAAAAGAAATTTTAAAAAAAGAAGAAAATTCTCAAGATTTGTACAGCCCTATTATTTCCGCTTTGATCTTAAGTAATTTAGAAGAAAAAGACTTGGATACTTATGGCAAAATTGATAAATTCGCCACATTGATCATAATCGCATTGGTAGATGCAGGAGAGAATAAAAATTTACCACAAAACGTTGAAGAATTAAGAAATGGAAGTTTAGATATTATAGGGAAAGTTTTTCCTAACAAGGAAGAAGATGCAAAAACTTTACTTAACAATTATACTGTTTTTTCAGCTTTGGCAGAAACAACCAACTCTGCAGTCGCAATTAGATGCAAAGCAAAATACACTCAAGATATTGATTATGATGACGATGCAATGATGTATTATGAAAATTGTGAAGCGAAACCATTAATTTCAAATGACAAAATAGTTGCAAAAGGGGCAAAACTTATTGATGAGTTAAAAAAAGCTGATTTGTTAAATGATTCTTATGTTATTAGTTTTGCTTTAGGAGAAATCGAAAAAACAATTAGGGCGAATGGAAATTTACCTGATGCAGAAAATATCTTGATTTCTCAAATAACTTTCTTAACTTTATGCGACCAATTAAACGTCAATGTAGATGATAAAGTTTTGTTTGCTTTTGCAAATCCTATATTGGAATTTGAGCACACTATCAATAATGAAATTTTTAAACAATCAATTGAAATTTCAAAAAATATTACAAATGAAATTTTAGGAAAAGATAAGATTGATTTTGATGATATTTATAAATATAATCAAAATAATATTAATAACGGCGTTGGTAATAATTTACAAAATGTAACTCCAACACAATCAACTTCTTTTATTAAACAACCTAAAAAAGTATCTTTAACATCAAAATTTATGAGCTGGGTAAAAGATGCCGTAGCCAAACATGGTACTTTCATGGGGATCGATAAAGAAAAGGTTAAGAAAGGTATAACAAAAGAACAAATTTCTATCCATTCTTCTTCGTTAAACTCTCTTTCTCTTTCTTCTGTTGAAAGCAAAATAGTTAAAAAAGTCAATAAAGATGTTGACCCTAAATATTATTCGAAAAATTTAAAAGCAAACACTTTTATAGAATATTTGGTTGATCTTTTGAAAGATTTATATGCAAAACTTGATAAACAAAGACAACTTGTAAATCAAAAAGCAGTAGATTTACAAAATGGAATAATTTCTCAAGATGAATACGACAAAATTTATGAAAATTACAAAAAAACAATAGAAGCAAAAAATTTGAAAAAAATTTTAAAGGACAGAATAAACAATGAAGTTTATAGAAAAATGACTGATTTTGGAGATGATTATTCAGATAACTATAAATAAAAAGAAGACTAAAATCAATCTATTTCTAAACAAACAAAAAGGATAGTGATAATTAAAATTTCACTATCTTTTTTCTCATTTTGAAAATATTAAACTCTAGTTCTCTTTTTGATTTTGTTCCTTATATTAAAGTTAAAACTTTTAGTTCTCTATTTCAGTTCAATTTTAAATTCGCTTTATTTAATTTTTTGGAGCAGGCAACGGGAATCGGACCCGCGAATTATGCTTGGGAAGCACACATTTTACCACTAAATTATGCCTGCATATTTGATATAATATACCATAAAATAAATTTTTTGTAAACAAAAAACATATAGTCGTTATTTTTTACTATATGTTTTATTTTCGTTGCTTACAAATGCTGTCCGTAAACTCTATGGTGGAAAGATTTGTTGCAATTGCTTGGAAAAATGTCCTCATTAAACAAACTTCTCGAGGAGTCAACTTTTTTGTAAGACAAATTGCTACACTTCCAGCAAGTGCAACCAATTCTTCCCCTGTTATATTCAGTCCATTTTCATCTTTAGTCATATTAAATAATATTCATTTTAAAGATAGTTTGTTAAATTTCTATTGCAGACTTTAATCTTTCTATAGTTTCTTTTTCTCCTAAAGCATCGATTATATAGAACAAAGAAGGCCCACTTTTTTGCCCAGTAATTGCAATTCTTGCATATTCACACGCTTTAGCAATGTTTCCTTTAAATTGTTCGGGATTTAGTTTGTACAATTTATTGTCTATAGCAAAACCATTATTCCCGGCGATTTCTTTGATTTTGTCAAACCATTCTTGGTTAGAGTTTGGCATAATGAATTCTTTTAAATATGCTTTTATAAAGTCTACAAAAATTGTTTTGTTTTCAACTTCAATTTGGCTTGGTCTTTCAAATGCATAGAAAAAATATTCTTTCAGCATTTTTAAATTATAAATATCTTTTCTTGGTTTGATACATTCATCTCTTTCCATTTTGCAAAGCTTAATAAATTTTTCTTTGTTTTGAATTAAAGTATTTGCAAGAGCAATGTCATATTCTTTTGCCCAATCAACCCAATTGAGATAAAGTTGTTCACCCTTTTCTTTGGCAATAATGTTTTTTGCAATATCATTAAGTTTAACTATATCAAAAACAGGTGCAATAGTTGTGATGTCTTTAATGCCAAATTTATAATCGGACCAATTTACATCTGGATTTTCTTTTCTCCAAATTTCAAATCCCGAATTTATTAGGTTAAGTAAATATTCAAGCACGCTTTCCTTTGGATAACCTTCCCTTAAATAAAAACGCATGTCTGCTTCTGGATCATTTCTTTTTGATATTTTTCTTTTGTTCCCACTTTCACCTATTTTCCAAATTAATGGATTATGGCAATAGCAAATAGGAGAAAAACCTAATGCTTCAAAAAGTTCTATATGCATCGGAGTAGAAGAAATATATTCTTCACCACGAACTACTATTGTTGTTCCCATTAAAGTATCATCAATTGCATGAGCAAATGCATAAGGAGGCACTCCATCGTTTTTAAGCAGAACAAAATCTTTACTATTTGCTTTTGCTTCAATTTCCCCTTTGATAAGGTCATAGAATTTTATTCTTTGCGAGCCATCGTTCTTTGTTTTAAGCCTTATAGCAAAAGGTTCATTGTTGTCAATATGTTTTTTAATCTCTTCAAAACTTAGATTTCTACAAGGATCATATTCCTTTTCATCATCTTGCTCAAATTTTGTTTCCCTTAATTTTAAAACATCTTCTTTACCTTCTGTTTTTTTACAAAAACATGGAAACGCTTTGCCTTCTGCAACCAACTTTTTTGCAAACGCTTTGTAAATATCTAATCTTTGACTTTGAACATAAGGTCCATAAATGCCATGATCTTCGCCGTCAAGAGATTGATATTCATCTGGCAAAATGCTAAACTCTTCTAATATTTGATAAATAACTTCCTTTGCTTCTTTGATTTCTCTTTTATTGTCTGTATCTTCAAACCTTACATAAAACACTCCATTAGTGTTTTTTGCCAAATTATAACTTATAAATGCCTGAAAAAAGTTGCCAATATGCATAAACCCTGTAGGGCTTGGTGCATATCTTGTGACTTGGCAACCTTCTTGTAATTTTCTTCTTGGATATTTTTCTTTAATTTTTTCAATATTTATAGCATTTGGGAATAAAAGATCTGCTATTTTTTGATATTCATTCATATAAATAATCCTTTTTTATGCATAAATGTTTTGCAACAAATCAATTAAACTTTCTGTAGCACATTTTGTTCCGCTAACAGCTTCAGAAAACAAAAAGTATTTTTTAATAAAATCGTAATGTTCTGTTGCATTTTCATCTATTTGAGTATACTTTTCAATAGAATTTTGATATTGCTGGATAAAATCAAACATATTAAAATTGCTTAAAACTTGATCTAGCATTAAACTTTCTTGATAATATTTTTCTATTGCTGATTTTAAGCTAACAAAACTTTCGCCTTTTCCTGCAGTGTAATCAATATCTTGTATTTCATTTAACTCTGTTAAATAATTTGTTACTGAAGTATAAATTACATGCGAATCATAATTTGTTTTTACTCCATCAAATCTTTCGCCCTTAAAAGAGTCAATTAACAATTTTTGACAACTATTTGCCACCAAAAATTTATTTATTTGCAAAAAGTCGTTTGCTTCAATTATTCCAATATTGCTGAAATCAATCTCAAACAATTTAAAATCTTGTATTATAATGTTGTTCATTTCTTCGACAAAATCATAAAGTTTATCAATAAAGTTTTTACATGCACTCTGATATTTCACAAAAAACCCATTATAAATAAGCCAGTCTTCTGTGTCCTTTACTTGAGATAATTCTTCGTACTTATCTTGTGCTTGATCAAAAGCCTCTAACATCTTATTGAAACTATCATTTAAATGGTTGTAATCATAATTTTCGTTGCGATAAAATTCACCATAAAAATTATATACATAATCAAGCGCTATTTTTGTCAAAATGCTGTAGTTTTCATCTGCGTTTTGTTTTGTTTCAGCATCAAAATAACATTCAAAATCTTTTAATTCATTTGGAGAAGACAATCCTGATGTTATAAAAGAATTATCATCGGTAAGTTTGCCATACAAAAAAGATTCAATATTTTCATACATTTGAACAGAAGTTGGAGATGAAGAACATCCACTTAAGAAAAAACATGTGCTGAAAATTATTAAACACAGTATCGCAAATACAGATAGAGCTTTTCTCTTAACCATGCTAAATCCCTCCTAAATAATTTTTTACCAATTCGTATACTCCATTTTCATCTTCTTGATCATATACTTTTGTAAAAGTAACCTTGCCATTACTAATCTTTGCACTTTCTATAATCGCTTGAAAATTTTGTTCGTTGTACTCAGTATAAAAAGTTTTTATATTTTGATATTTGTTTTCTATTGATTTATCAAAGTAAAAACTTGATATATCATAACTATAACCAGAAACAGTTCCTTCAAATTTTGTAATAAATTGATTAAATCCATTCATAACTGCAGAGAAAGTATAGTTGTAATTATTTATAGAAGAAGTAGCCAAATCTTCAGTACTCAAAAATTCAAAGTCGCTGTATAAAACTTTAACATAATCGTTTATAGTTGAAAAAGCAATATATGATGCTAAATTTTGTTCAAGCCCGAAATAGCTTCCTTCAAATATTTTTAACAAAGAACTAAATGCTTGACTATAATTATAAAGGATGTCTTTTACATTAGTTCTTATTTTAATCCAAGAGTTTCTTAAAAAGTCTTTTGAATTTTCATTATAGTTTTTTTCTACATTTTCAAGTTCATCTACAATATTTTGTTTTAAATTTTGAATTTCATTTAAACTTGCCGTTACTGGCTTGTAATTATCAAAAAAGTTTTGATTCTCTTCAAAATATAAAGCATATCCACTATATTTATCAACAACAACTGCTAAATCTTCAATTAAAATTTGGACCTCTTCCATTTCTAATGAATAATTGCCGTTTGAAGAGGCCATTTTAATTTCAAAATTGTCATAGGATTGAACAACTTTTTCATCCTTAAATATATTGTTGTCTTTATCTTTTTGTAAAGCTTGAACTGCACTTTTAGGATTACCCGGCAAACATAATATAATAGTGACCACAATGATAGCCAAAAGTACCAATATTGCAATAACTATTAGCCATTTTTTATTAAACTCTTTTTTCTCTGCCATTATCCCTCCCTAATCATCAAAAACATCAACATCTATATTCTCTATTGGAGTTTCTTCAATTTTGTCTGCTTCAACTTTGTTAATTTTTGGAGTGTATACTTTGTCGGAAATATTAACAAAAGTTGTGTATTGCCCAATCCATCTAAGTTTAACCGTTCCCGTTCCGCCATTTCTATGCTTTGCTATAATAAGTTCAACAGTTCCTGGTTCATCCTCTTGTGGAACATCATTGTATTTTTCTGGATTATAAATAAACAAAACAATATCCGCATCTTGCTCAATGGCACCTGAATCTCTTAAGTCTGATAAAAGAGGTCTGTGATCCTGCCTGCTTTCCACTGCACGGGAAAGTTGCGATAAAACAATAATTGGGACATTCAACTCTTTTGCTGCAATTTTTAATGTTCTAGATATATCACTAATTTCCAATTGTCTGTTATCTTGTTTCTTTGCAGAAGTCATAAGCTGAATATAGTCAACCATAATAAGATCAAGCCCTTCTTGCATCTTTAATCTTCGACATTTTGATAAAAGATCAGCAGGAGTTGTCATCGAACTATCGTCGATATATAAGCCGCTTTGCTCAAGTTTTTTGCTTGCAGCCCATATTCTCTTCCATTCTTCACCATCCATTTCGCCTTTTAATGCTTTACCCATGCTTACTTTTGCAAGAGAACAAATTGCTCTTTGCATAAGTTGTTCTTTACTCATTTCAAGTGAAAAAATTGCGCATTTTTTACCTAGTTCAGTTGCAGCATGAACCAAAATATTCATTGAAAAAGAGGTTTTACCTACGCCAGGTCTTGCTGCAAGCAATATCAAATCGCTGTTTTGCAGTCCGTTGGTTATTTTGTCAAAATCTGTATACCCAGTAGGAATACCTTTTAATATAGTTGGATCTTTTGCAATTTCACTAAATTTATCAATTACTTTTTTGACTGCCCCGTCATTTCTTCCAACATGCTCAAGGCTAGAACGCCCTTCTTTTTCTGAAATGTCAAAAATCACTTGCTCCGCAAACTGCAAAGACTTGTCTTTGTCTTGATTATCAAAAGCATCTTCTATAATTTCTTGACCTGACTTAATTAACTTTCTTCTTATAGAGTCAGATTTAACAATTTCGCAATAATGATTAAAGTTTGCAGCAGAAGGAACTGCGTTTGTCAAAAATGTCACATAATCAATTCCACCAACTTTTTCAAGCATTCCATCTTTTTCTAATTGGTCTGTAAGCGTAACAAAATCAACAGGTATAGATTTTTGATAGACCTTACTCATTGATTTAAAAATTTGTTGATGCGCTTCAGAATAAAAATCTTCTTCATGCATTAAAGACAAAATGTCTACTTGGGCTTGATTGTCAATCAAAATACAACCAAGCACTGCTTGCTCTGCTTCAATATTATGTGGTTGAATTTTATAATTTGATGACATTTCTTCCTCCTATTTTTTCGAAAACGGATCTTTAAATTTGTTTTTTTCTAATTTCTCTTTTTTCTTTTTATCTATTTTAGCACAAATAAGCCAAAAACACAAATAGAGCAATGAAGTTATTATTATAATAATAAAACCAGCAAGTACAGGACTTAACAATGCGTAATTTATAAGCAGATAAACAATAAACGCATCAAACAAAAATACTATAAGCAAAAACCAAATAGTTCTATTATAATGTTTTTTAAAATCTCTGCTATCTTCTGGTCTCATTTTTTCCTCCTATATTTCACCACGCAAAAGTTTACCTTTTTCTCTCAATCTCATATTGTGGTCAAGGATAATTTTTCTTATTCTCATACTCTTTGGAGTAACTTCCAAAATTTCATCATCTGCCAAAAACTCAATAGCATCTTCAAGCGACATTCTTCTAGGTGGAGTCAATCTCAACGCATCATCCGAACCAGATGCACGACAATTTGAAAGATGTTTTTTCTTACAAACATTAACAACAATGTCATCTCCCTTTGGATTTTGCCCTACAACCATGCCTGCGTAAACAGGTGTGCCCGGGTTAATAAACAAATCTCCTCTCTCTTGTGCATTAAACAAGCCATAAACAACTGCCTCACCGCTTTCATGAGCAATTAAAGAGCCATATTCTCTTCGTTTAATTTCACCTTTCCATGGTTGATATTCAAGAAAAACAGAATTGATTATACCTTCACCGCGAGTATCTGTCAAAAGTTCACTTTTAAATCCAAAAAGCCCTCTTGAAGGAATTGTGAATTCCATTTTTATTCTTTTTCCATGTGGAGTCATTCCAACAAGTTCCCCTTTTCGGACTCCCATTTTTTGCATAACTATACCTGTGCAATCATCTGGCACATCAAGAAATAATCTGTCAATTGGTTCACACTTTACACCATTTATTGTCTTAATCAAAACTTTTGGCATTGAAACTTGAAATTCATATCCATCTCTACGCATATTTTCAATCAAAATTGAAAGATGCATTTCTCCACGACCACAAACTTTAAATTTTTCTGCTGTTTCACCATCTGTTACTCTTAACGATAAGTCTTTTACCGCTTCTTTATAAAGTCTATCTCTTAAATGTCTGGATGTGACAAATTTTCCTTCTTTTCCTGCAAATGGGCTGTCATTTACCATAAATGTCATTTCAACACTAGGTTCAGCAATTTTTACAAATTCAATTGGTTCAATTTTGCTTGTATCACAAATTGTGTCTCCAATCTGAACATCTTCGAGTCCCGCAACACAAGCAATTTCTCCTATGCCAACAGATTGAACAGGAACTTTATTTAATCCTTCGAATACAAAAAGACTAACAATTTTTGATTTAACAATTTTCTTGTCATCATGATAATTGCAAAGCACAACACTCTGCCCAACTTTTAATTGTCCTCTGCCAACTTTTCCCACTGCAAGTTTGCCCACATAATCATTATGTTCTGCAGATGAAATAAGCATTTGTGCAGGCATATTTTCATCTCCTTCTGGAGCAGGAATATGATTTAATATCGTTTCAAATAATGGTTGCATGTTTACTCCCATTTCTCCTGCTTTCAATGATGCAACACCCATTCTTGCTGAAGCAAAAACAAAAGGAGAATCAAGTTGTTCATCGTCTGCATCCAAATCCATCAAAAGTTCTAGTACTTCATCTACCACCTCATTAACTCTTGCATCAGGTCTATCGCATTTGTTTACAACTACCACAACTTTTAGTTTTAAAGCCAATGCTCTTTCAAGAACAAAACGAGTTTGTGGCATAGGACCTTCATATGCATCAACAACAAGCAAAACACCATCCACCATTTTTAATACTCTTTCTACTTCTCCACCAAAATCTGCGTGTCCCGGAGTATCAATTATGTTTATTTTTACGCCGTTATAAACGCAAGAGCAATTTTTTGACAAAATGGTAATTCCTCTTTCTTTTTCTATTGCATTTGAATCCATCACTCTTTCTTCTACATTTTGATTTTCCCTAAACACTTGACCTTGCTTTAAAAGTGCATCAACTAGTGATGTTTTGCCGTGGTCAACGTGAGCAATAATAGCAATATTTCTTACTTTTTCGTTTATCATACATTCCTTCCTTTAATCTTTAAGATTTTATCACAATATTAACAAAAATACAAGTGCAATTGAAGAAAAAACAAAAGAACTTTCACTATGAAAGTCCTGTTTGTCTTAAATAACATTAAACTTTAATTTCCGCTATTGTTTAATTTTGAAATTTCATTTATAAGTTCTTCAAGTCTTTTATTGATGTTAGCAAGTTCGTTTTCTGATTTTTCTGTTTGTTTGACGCTCTCTGCCTGCTCTTTTAAACTTTCAACAGTTTTCATAATCTCATCCTTTTCCTTGTCAATTTGATTATTTTCAACCGTCATTGCATCATCGATTTCAGAATTTATAAAAGCTTTCATTTTATTTAACTTCTCTTCTTCTTCTGAAATCATCTTGCTTATTTGTTCTAGAGAGGGTTCTTTTTTTGAAGATGTTTTTTTGGATGTTGTAGATTTTTTATATGGACTTCTTTTCTTTACTGTTTGCGTTTTATTGTTTGAAGAAGTTTCTCCTTTATCCTCTTTTCTTGGACGCCCTCTTTTTTTAGGCTCTTTAGGTTCTACTTCTTCTGCAACAACCTTTCTTGGTCTGCCACGCTTTTTCTTTTCAGTCTGTTCTTCTTTTGCTTCTTCTTTTTGATTTTCTTTTTCAGCTAAATTTTCTTTTTGATCATCTTCCTGTTCCAACTTCTCCGCGGTTTCGCCAAACTGCATAGCAATCATATTTGCATTTTCATTTTCGTTTAAATCTTCTTCTACTTTGTTGTCGTCTTCAACAACTTCAAGTGGAACGCCAAACTTATCATAATGCTCATTTTTTTCTTGCTTCTTTTGTTCAACCAAATTACCGTTAACGTCGTAAATGTTGCCTTCAACATCATGGAAGAAACCATTTGCATCATGGAATGAGCCATCTTCATAGACGTAATTCCCATTTTCATCATATTTGCCTTGGAGTTGGGTTTGTTCTTCCCCTGCACTTTCAGCAAGTTTTGCACGGAGATTTTCATTCTCATCCACAAGACGTTTAATTTGTGTTTGAACGATTGTCAATTGCTTATCGCTTTCTTCAGCTTTCTCTCTGCAAGTTGCAATTTCTTTTTTAACTTTATTTTCTGCTTTGTCAATTGAAACTTTTAAAACTTTTTCGTAGAATGATTGATACTCTGCAAGCATTGCTTTTTCAACATTAATTTTAGATTCGTCAAGTTGAGCATGCAATTCTTCCAATTCTTTTTTAAGTTCATCATTCGAAATTGCAAATCTGGTTTCTTCTTGGTCATATTCTGACTGCAATTGCTCTTGTTTTGCTCTTTCTTGATCTTGTTGTTTTCTCAAGAAACTAACTTCCATACGGCTTGTTGTAGCCTCTTGTTGTTGCAAAAGTTTAGCAATATTTTCTTTTGTTGCTTGAATTTTCTTTTGTAAATCTTTTTGAGTGTTTTCGTAGTTTCTTCTTAAAGCCTCTCTTTGCATGTCTATATCTGTAATTTTGGTAAGTATAAGTTGTTTTTTATTTAAATAAGCTTCTGTTTCACGCATAGCTCTATCAAGCACTAAAGAACCATCAATACCTGCTTTTTCAAAATTATATTCAACATATTCAATCTCGTTTTGTTTTGCATTTTCAAATTCCTCTTTAGCCTTTCTTGCTCTATTCTCATAAAATTCTCTAAGTTGAGGATTTCCACGAGAGATTTCTTTTTGTGTAAACAATAAATCATAATCAATATAAACAGGCAAATCTAAACATGCGTTTGTGATAAATCTTGCAAATAAGTGATAATTGTGATAGAGGTCGTCAAGATTTAAAACCCTTTTAGCTTTTAAAATTATTGTTGTGATTGCCCCTATAAGCAAAACAAGCACAGGAATAACAAATGCTACAGCAAACAAATTTAAAGAAAATGATTTTCCCGCTTGAGAAGCAAAACCAAATAACAATGTTACGATTGCCCAAACCATTGTAAAAATATTAAAGTTTTTAATGTTGTTTGCCCAGCTGCTAGTTTTTAAAGGTTTGTCAATCAAGTTTTCTTCAGACATGTAATGAGTTGGGCCTTTCTCTCTAAAGAGAATAAATTGTTGCCAAAAATAAACAAATCTCTTTGGTCCTTTTCTAACTAAATTGTTAAATTCTTTGATGTTGTCTTTGTCTAATTTTTTATTAATAAAAAGCCAATTGTTGTATTTGTCAATACATCTTTTAAGTCTTGCTTCGTAAGAAAAAGCAGATTTTAAAAGATATAATATAATGAAAAATACTTCAACACCAAGAGCAATCCCCAAATAACCGCCAAAGCCAATAACTGCAGTCAATTGAGTAAAGAATGAAATGATTGAACTATCAACATCTGCCAACATTGAAAACCACATAATTTTTCTCCTTTATTTGTTTTTAGTATAACACATAAAAAAAATAATACAAACAATTTAAATAAAATATTTTAATAATTTTTTAACATTTTTTATTGACATGCTTAATTCACTTATAAACAAAGGCAAAAAAATAATTAATAATTTAAATAAAAAAGAGCAAAATTATTCGTTTTGCTCTTTAAATTTCAATAATTTTAGCACTTTTTAAAGACAACAAAAATGTTTTTATTTTTTTATTTTTAAAATTTTTTGAAAGTGCTAAAGCGTAAGTTTGCAATTGTTTTATGTATTTATTTTTTAATGTTTTATCATTTTGAATATTTGAATATTTATAATCTATCAAAATGATATCTTCTTCACCCAGAGCAAAACAGTCTATCGCACCTTGAACAATAATTTTTTGCTCACTTGAAGATAGTCCCAATTTTTTTAATGATGCACTCATTACAAATTCTTTTTCTTTATAAATTTTTCTGTTGCCACATAATTGTTTTACTATTAATATATTTTTTAAAATCAAATCATTATTTACATAATTATTAATTTCTTCTTTTAACAATAAATTTTTATTAATTTCTTCTTCCAATGATTCAAGATCTTTTATTTTTTCAAAATTTAGCGATTTCATTGCATGGTGATAACAATTTCCAATTGTAATAAAATCGTCATTTTTGTCTAAAGAAAAACTATTGATAGTTGTTTTTTCGGATTCATTTATAGAAGTTACAGAATTCTTCAATTGCAAATTACCAAAGTCTTTATTTATATAGTTGTATTCCAATTTAGGAAAAATGGATTTATCATAATTGTTTATATTTGTAATGATTTCTTCTTTCTCCTCAAATTCATCTTCAATATCTTCAATTAAATTAATTGAGCAAAAATCACTTACTATATTATTTTTATTTTCAAAATCTTGCCCCAAAGCGAAATATACAAAATCTAAATAGCACTTACAATCTGTTGCTTCTTGTTTTAAAATTAGATTTTTGTCTGTTCCACAAAGAATTAAATGATTTTTTGCTCTCGTCAAAGCGACATAAAAAATCATAAGTTCATCAATCCAATTCTTTTTTCTTGTTTGCTCTTTTATTGCTTTTAAAACAATGGATGGACTTTTTGTTAATGAAACATTATCATAAACATTTGTTCCTATTCCATAATTTTTGTTGATAGCATATTGCTTTGGTTGAACTTTTTCAAGATTTTCTCCACATCCTGCCAATATTACAATTGGATATTCCAATCCTTTTGTTGCGTGAATGGTAGTCAAAAGAACACTATCATCAGACTGTGCAACACTATTAGACGAAATATCTGCGTTTTCAAAAGTTTCAATGATTTTTGGTATATTGAATTCTGCATCTAAATTATAAATTAAGTTGTAATAATCCTCTATGTTTTGTTTTTCTTGAATATTTTTTAACTCTTTTAGCAAATTTTCATAAAAATTAAATTTATCTGAAAAAATTTTTAAACTCTCTACTACTCCTTTTACTTGCACTAGCATTTCAAAATCGCATAAATTTTTAAAAAATTCTTTTAATTTTAAATTCTTTTCTTCTAAAAATTTGCATTTTTCATAAAAGTTTTCTCCATCAACCATTGCAATATGTGAAATTTCCTCAAAATTAAAATTTCCAAATGGAGAGCAAAGTACACTAGCAAGAGCAATATCATTGTTTTTTGAAATTGTTAATTTTAACAAATTATTTAATATTTTAACAACAGGACTTTCAAATAATTTTAGTTTTTCATCAGTTGTAACAGAAATGCCCTCTTTTGAAAGCAAACTAAAACAAGAATTCATTATTTGATTTCTTCCTCTAAATAAAATCGCAATGTCTTGCGGTTTGACTTTTTCAAATTTTTTTGTTTTAGGATTAAAAATTTCTCCTGCCAAAAATTCTTTCACTTTTTTACAAATAACTTTTGCTTCAAGCATATTTGCTGATTTTATTTCCAATTTATCATCTTTAACGCTATAAATTTCTGGAAGTAACAACTCTTCGTTTTCTTCTTTTTTGCAAACACATACTTCGACTGCTGGGAATTTGCTGTTTAAAAACTCTTGTTTTCCGTTTAACATAGAGGTGTTTTTATAATCTACCCCAGCGGAATCTTCCGTCATGGCTTTCTCAAATATTTTATTAACAAAGTTTAATATATTCTTGTCACTGCGAAAATTTGATTTTAAAAACAATGCATTTGAATTTTCATTTTTAGAAAATTGTTCAATATCATTAAGCATAATTTCCATATTTGCATTTCTAAATCCATAAATACCTTGTTTTATATCCCCAACAGCCATAAACATTCCTTTTTCCGCAATTGGTTTTATAATTGATTCTTGTAATTTATTTGTGTCTTGATATTCGTCAATAAAAATGTAATCGTAGTTTGCTTGAAGATCTTTTAATATTTCATGGTTGCCTAATAAAATTTTTGTATACTTTTCACAGTCTGCAAAATCTATGCAATCAAAATTTGTTTTCGCCTTTATGTAATTTTCTCTATATAGTCTATACAATTTTAAAATTGCATTTGGCAAACCAGCAGTTTTTTGTTTTTGAATAGAATATGAAGACAAGTCAAATTGCTTGCAAAAATCAATAATCTCTTTTTCTTTAGTGGCAGCATTTTTTAGGATCTGTTGATTTTCAAAATCAATTTTTTTCTGGCTCAATTTTGGTTTGTCTAGCTGTGAAATTAAAAAAGCATTCGCGATAAAATCATCACTTAAACTCAAATAAACAAAATCGTTTAATTTTTTATAATCCTCTAAAAGAACCGCATCAACGCTTGAAAAATTATTTAAAATTAAAGATGTTTTCAAAAATTCATTTTTCAACTTTTCGTTTAAATTTGTACATGCCTCTTTGAAAATTTTTTCACTGTTATTTAAATAATAATCAATCAAATATTCTTCATCTTCTTGACTATCAAAAAAATTCGCAAGGTCGTTAACACATTCAAATATTAAATCTTTATTTTTTTTAAATGCAAAAAATATTTCTGCAAAACCTTCACTGTTATTTTCAGTAAAATCTTCAATTGTTCTTTCAAAAGCCTTTCTTTTTAAAATACCGCTTTGTTTTTCATCTAAAATTGAAAAATTCTCGTCAAGATCTGTTTTTGATATATTTTGCTTTAAAACTTTTTCACAAAAGGAATCGATAGTGCTTATATCACAAGAAGGCATTTCATCAATTTGCTCATTTAAAAATGTGCTAGTTTTTTCTTCTAAAAAAGTTTTCAGCAATCTTTCTTTCATTTCTCTTGCGGCGGCTTTTGTAAAAGTTAAAACCAAAAATCGTTTTAAAGGTACTTTTTTCTTTATTATTAAATTTGAAATGTATTTAATTAATACAAATGTTTTACCACTTCCAGCAGAGGCAGAAACAATAAGATTTTTTTTGTTGTTTTCAATAATTTTTTGTTGTTCAGAAGTCAATCCCATTATTTGTCCTCCTTGAAAATTTTTTCGCTAAATTTTTTAGTCCTTTCACCAAAAGTTTTACAATAAAGACATAATGAAGAGTATTTGCAACCATCACAAGAATTTTCGTCTGGTTTTGGTAAAATAAATCCTTCTTTTATTTCTTCGTAAGCTTTCCTTGCAACTTTCTCTGCATATTCACAATAAAAATTTAAACTTCTTTTAGCAATTGCCCTACCTATATAATTTTTAGTTTTTTTCTTGGCTGTTGATAAAGATAATTGCAAAATAGAACTTTTCATTTTTACTGGTAAATCCTTGTCAAAAAGTTTCAAATTTTCATCATCATTTTCTGCTATTCCTTTAAGCAAACTTTTCCCTTTTTCAAGATCATCATACTCAAACTTACAGTTAAAATAAAAGACTCCACCACAAATTTCTTTAAATTTTTTTGCAACAATTTTTCCGTACAAAAACAATTGCACTTTATCTCCATAGTACAAATCTTTTATTAATGATCCAACTTTACCCGTTTTGTAATCAATAATACGGAAAAATCCATTAGCTGCATCTATTCTATCAATCTTTCCTACAAAATTTAAGTCGTCAAAAATTGAATTATTTTCAACTTTTTGTTCAACACATCTAGGGATAAACAAGGTTTTTTCAAGTTCTAATAAAACATTTGAAAGAATTGTTTTTACTTGAAATTTTAAAAAATTTTCAAGCCCTTTTTGTTCTGGTATAATTTCAAGTTTGCTTTTAATTCCTTCTTCTTCTATTATTTTATCAAAATTTTTTTGAATAAAACTATCAACTGTGCCATACTCAAAATTATTTTTGCCGTCAATATAGCCTTTTACAAAAAGTTCAACTACTTTGTGACAAAGATTTCCAACATCTCTTTGATCAAAAATCAGAGTTTCTTGCTCTTTCAAAGAAAGACCATATCGAGCATAATGCTTAAATGGACATGAAAAATAACTTTCAAGTTGAGAAACTGAAACTTTTTTGTTTTTAAACATCATGTTCTTAATAAAATTTTTATCTTGCAAATTTTTTAAGTCAAAATAGTTATTAAAAACTTTGTTTGAATTATTTTCGACAATCAATTTTGTCAAGTTGTTCTTACAGCCTATCTTAAAAACAAAATCTTCTTCATTATCTTGTTTTTTTAAGGCAAAAAAGTTGTTCATTTTTATTGTGTCAAAATGAAAAATTTCATTTAACTGCTCAATAAATAGTGGAATTGTATTTGACCTTCCATCTTCGTCAAACTGTAGAAAAGAAACAATTATATTTTTTTTTGCTTCTCCCAACAAATTAAAAAGTGCAAAACGATTTCTTCTGTTTATCATTCTACTTGTAGGCTCTACAGTTTTTTCGTATATCGGGTTAGAAATATCACTATCGCTCAATAAACTATTATCACCAATTATTTTTGGCAAATTTTGGCCACCCACAACAAACAAAAACTTTTTATTCTCAAAAAAACTTTCTGTGGCATCTCCAATCATAATGCCATCTGCAAGTGTAGGAACAGAGGAAATCTCTCGTGACTGCAATACGAGTACCAACTTTTTTGCAAATTCTTTAAAATCGCAATTTTCGAACTTGTTCTCATTGTCTTCTATTAACTTTAAGCTTTCTTCAATCACGCTTTCTACTTGCATTTCAATATTTTTTTCTTTAAAAAACATATTGTCATTTAAAAGCGTTAAATATTTTTCATGAAAAACTTTTAAATCTTCAATAAAATTATTTATTAAATTATTTTTATCTTCATTTGTAGTTACTTTTAACATTTTATATATGTATTGACTACATGCGTCATCAAA
The DNA here is from genome assembly GCA_944384485.1 of uncultured Clostridia bacterium. Taxonomy (GTDB): domain Bacteria; phylum Bacillota; class Clostridia; order Christensenellales; family UBA1242; genus Caccovivens. Next base: position 4,323 of record CALWTO010000052.1, on the reverse strand, counting down.
AGAAAAACTTTTTTGAAATTTCCATCTTCCATCAATATCATTTCGAATAATTTTTTCAATTATTTCTTGATTGTTTGTCCAAATCTTAATTAAAGGATTGTTGAAAAAATTTAAAAGGGATTCTTTTGATAAATTTGAATTTCTTACATCCAATAATTGCAAAATAGTTCTTGCAAAAATTGTCTGATCGGCTGTTATGCTTGTATCAACAAAATAAGGAAAATCGAATTTGGAAAAAATTTCATCAATTAAAGCTTTATAATTTTCAATATCGCCTACTGCAATTTCAAAATCGTTAAATTTGCAACCTTTTCTTATTTGGTCCGCGATAATTTTGGCCACGCCTTCAACTTCTTGCCTTTTATTAAAAGCGGAAAATGATTTGTAATTATTGTAATTTACAATATTTTTAATAGGACAATATAACGATTTTAAAATAGCTTCTTGAACTTCAGTCCTTTTGTTGTTTCCAATTTTAACATTCAATTGACAACCTATTTCTTTGCTGATTTTTATTATCTTTTCTTGAATATCCTTTTCATAGATATAATCATTGTCAAATGAAATAGCCTTTGCAAAAGAGATATTTAAACATTTGCAATTTTGTGCAAAAAATTTTATAGAATCATACATTTGTGCAGTAAAACTATCAAATTGCGCTAAATAAATGATTTTATTTTTTAAATAATTTTTTATATTTTCTTGAGAAAAGGCAATTTCTAAAAGCAATGCCGGATCTAACTTGTCTTGAATTAAGCTTAAATATTCTTTATATATTAAAGAAATATCATGAAATTTATTTTTCAAAGATGTCGAAACTTTTTCTTCTTTTAACAACTCTTGCCATGAAACATTTGAGGATTGCAAAAGAGATATTGTTTTTAGCATTTTATTGCAAAAATTTATATTGCTTTTTTTGAAGTATAAAAAATCTTTTTGACAATTTTTTACCGCTTTTGCAATAACAAGAAGTCTTTCGCTGGCTGAAAGGATATCTCTATTACAACCATTTTCTTGCAAAATATTTCTTGCAAAATTTGAAAAAGTTGTGACTTTTACATTAAATAAAATCCCATTTGGCAAAGTTTCAAGAAGTTTTTTCTCCGCGAGCAAAGAAAATCTATCAGGCACAATAATTATATGCTCGATATCAAAATCATTATTATCAATAAATGAAAACATAAATTGCGTCGCGGAAGAAAGAGTCGCTTCGCCCCAAAGATTTATTTCCATGCAATTATTTTATCATATTTTAAAATAAAAATCAAAATAAAAGCGACTTTGCTTGTCGCTTTTATCAACTCCCTTTTTGTGTCAAAAGTGTTGCTTTTTCACACTTTAACTTCATCATCTTTTGATTTAACATTATATTTTCTTTTTTTAATTTTTCAAACTTACTTTTCAAAGAAGAAAGCTCGTTTTCTTTTTCCCCAATTTCCACTATCGCTTTACGAAGCTTTTGATTTAAGTTTTCTTTTTCTTTGCTTTGTTTTTCTTCAATTTCTGTTGTTAAATTTCGTTTTACTAAACGCACTAATCCAATAAATAATGAAGTAATATCATTTTCACTTAAGCCTTGCTTTTTATTTGAAAATCTTATAATGTTACTTGTTGTTTCGTTTTTGTTGTCAAGTAAAGATTTTGATTTTAAATAATTTCTATATTTGTTTTGAAATCTTAACATTTTTACAGGATCGCCGTTTGATAATTTAAAACATGCTTTTCTTACACTTTGCCCTTTTGCTTTCTCTTTTTCAATTGCATCAATCAAATTTGAAAGTTCTTTTTCAGAAAAATTTTTACTTTGATTTTTTTTGTGTTTGTTAAGATTTATTTTTAATTCTCTCAATCTTTCACTATCTTGCGAAAGTTTATCAATTTCTTTATAGTAATAATTTCTTACAGAGTTTGCTTTTCGATTATATTTCAAAGCGTGTTCTTCAAATGCCTTCCTTAAAGACATTCCCATTTTTTTCTTTTGCTCGATATTTTCAAACAAATCGTAAACTTCTTTATTTTCCCATACACCTTTCATAAAAATCTCCTTTGCATATTTATTGACAGTATAAATTTTTTTAAACATAATTGCATGAAATTTTTATAACGATAATAAAATACAATATGTTTAAAATTTATTCGTCTTATGATTGTGTTTTAAAGTTTGATGACAAAGAAGAATTTTTAGATCAAAATACAAATTTAACTATTGAAGAAAAAAGCAAAATTGATGTTTACCCTGTTGGCAAACATTCAGTTTATTCTTTTTCGTTGAATCTTGACAAACTTGAAAAAAGCAAATTTTATAAATTCAAAAATTATAATTACAATGTGTATATTTTTTTTATTGAAAATTTAATTACACAAACACAAAATCTTTATTCATATAATATAAACAATCAAAATTGTGTTGTAAAAGTGGCAAAAGAAACACTTACCTTTAAAACAGAAAAAATTGAAAAAGAAGTTTTTTTACCTTTTAATTATCAAGAATACTCTTGCGTGCAAAAAGACAATCTAATTGTTTGCGATTTTAATAATGAAGAAACATCTTTAATTGTTATTTTTAATCCAAAAACAAACAAAATAAAGGCATTTAATGGCATGATACAAGAAGACGATGATGGCTTTACAATAAAAGAAAATTTGTTTGACACCAAATACATTTTTTCAAAAGAAGGATTGAAAATTCAATCTTTTATCGAAAACACAAATTTTTTAAATAAAGAAATTATTCCTTATAATTTTATGAACTCAATTTTGTCTAGAAACTTTGAATATGCGCACAGCCTTTTAAAAGATGATTTAAAAGAAAAAATTACAACAAACAATTTAAAAGAATTCTTTCCAGATGTAAAATACTTTAAATTTATAGAAAAAAACATGTGCTTCGCAGTTTGTGAAGCACGTGATATATTTGTAAAATTTTCCATCAACGATAATAAAATTAACGAAATTGATTGTGACTAAATTCCTTCCAAATATCTATCCACGCCAAAAGTATTTGTCCATTTTTGTAAAATGCAATCTTGCGGATACTCACCTTCGGTTAAAACACCAACGAGCTTTGAAAAGTCTTTTTTATCACCATACAAAACTTGAGTTAAAATTTTTGTAGGATAAAACATATCACAGTCTTCATACTTGTAATTTAACAATTTTATATTAACATCATCTTCTTTTTCAATTAAACTTTTAATGCCTTTTTTATATAAAATTTTCTTTAATTCTAACAAACTTTTTTCATCTACTGTCAACAACCTTGATCTCAAAATTAAATCAAAAAAATCCATGAAGAAAATAATTGTTTTTTCAGTTGAAAAACCAAATTCTTCAAAATTAATTTCTTCCATTGCGTTAGCTTTTTTTAAAAGTTGATTTGTATTTTTAAATGAAATTGCTTTCCACATCTCGTATCTTAAACCGCTTTGCAAATCAATATATTTTTCTTCCATTGTCATACGTTTTCTTATTTTTTTCTCTTCCATAAACTCTCCACAAGTAATCATTCTTCTTAATAATAACTTATTTGCTTACAAAATCAATCGACTTTTTTGTCGAAAAAATACAAAATTTGTTAAAAAAAATTGCTAGATTTTACACTAGCAATTCATTTTCAATACTAAAAGCACAACTCTTCTTCACGTTCTTGTTGCTTTTCACTAAAAAACCAATTTTGTCCCTTTTTATAAGCTTTTACTAGTCCTTTAAATTTCTCTTTTAAGCTTTCACTAGCATACATAAAATTATCTTTGTCCATTTGGATGAACACTTCAACAATTTGTTCGTCATTGTTAAACCATGGCACATCATTAAGAGATAAATAATCCATATTTTCAATAACGACTGCTTTATCTCTTAAATCAAGAACATTTCCTTCTTCGTCATAAATATAACTTCTTCCCATACCTTCTCTCCTTTTATATATTTTACAATGCATGTCGAATTTTGTCAATACTTAATTTTTGAATGATATATAAAGCATAAACACAAAAAAAGCCTATGCAATTAAGCATAGACTTTTTTTATCAATTAAAATTTCTTACAATTATTTTTCAGTTGCTTCAGATCTACTTGCTCTTTCATTTTCAGGCACAAATCTGTAATGGTCGCCTTCTTCAACAAACATATCACCAAAAAGTTTTGCTTGCCAGTTATTTAAATATATATTGCCCTTTACTTCTTTTAATGAATGCAAGTTGTTTACTTCACTACCTACCAAATTTAAACTGCCTCCGACACTTTGTAAATTACTCAAATCTATTACTTTACTGTAACTAAAGTCGGCATATCCTGCAATACTCTGCAAACTGCTCAAATTTGTTA
>CALWTO010000051.1 GCA_944384485.1 uncultured Clostridia bacterium | reverse complement strand
GTAACTTCGTTGAAAGCAAGGAAATTGAAGAACTAGCAAAACTTCCAAGCAAAGAAGTTCTTGTTGCAAAATTACTTGGAACTCTCAATGCACCTATTTCTGCACTTGCAAGAGTTCTCAATGCCCCTGTTCAAGGGCTTGCAATTGCTTTAAATGCTATTGCATCAAAATAATCGCATAATTAAAAATTTAGGAGGAAAATAAAATGGCTGATATTAAACAATTAGTTGAAGAAATCAAATCTATGAGCGTTCTTGAAGTTAGTGAACTTGTTAAAGAACTCGAAGAAACATTTGGCGTTAGCGCCGCTGCTCCTGTAGCTGTTGCTGCTGCTCCAGTTGCTGGTGCCGCTGCTGCTGCAGAAGAAAAAAGTGAATTCAATGTTGAACTTACTGAAATTGGAGCAAACAAAATTGCTGTAATCAAAGTTGTAAGAGAAATCACTGGACTTGGTCTTGGAGAAGCTAAAGCTCTTGTAGAAAGCGCTCCAAAAGCAATCAAAGAAAACGTTCCAGCAAATGAAGCTAAAGAAATCGAAGCTAAACTTAAAGAAGCTGGCGCAACTGTTACACTTAAATAAATTAAATAATAAAAGAATATTGTGTTAAAAAAACTGAGCAAACTGCCCAGTTTTTTTATTTTTAGACTTTTACAATTTTAAACAAACTTTCCTTTCCAAAATGGTCTATGATTGTTTTGTAAAGAGCAAAAATCTTTTGCAATTTTTCATCATTAACAATATCTTTTTTATAAACACATACTTTTACAACTATTTTATCTTTTACTTTTTTTAAAACTATTTTTTTTATAAAATAACTTATTTTTGACTTATTTTTTTCGTTAATTAATTTTTTTATATATCTACTTCTCACATTATCCATTTTGTCGGCCATAAGCAAAACCCAAGCAACATCGTTTGAAGAATTAAAATCAAAATCTTCTGTCGAATGGTGAGCTATCGCATCACAAACAATAAAAATGTCTTCATTAGATAATTTCCCATTTAAATAATTTTTAGCAAACTTTGCCCCTTCAAAACCATGCCCATTATTATCATATAATCTTCCAACATCATGTAAAGCCGCAGCAATTAAAGCCAATCGCTTGTTGTGTTTTGATATACTTAAAGCTTTGCAAATATTTTTTGTGTTTTTTATGACATGTTCCACATGAAGTTTTCCATGATCAATTACATAATTAATTTTTTTATTAATTTCTAAATATATATTTTGGATGGTTTTGTCTCTTAAAATTAGTTTGTAATTTATTCTGTTATTCATTTATATTTTCCTTAATAGCAATTTTATATTTTCCCCCACTCTTGACTATCAATTGTTCTTGGTGAAAGAATTTGCAATGTTTCTTCATCAATCATTAAAAAATCTTCAGGCTTTAAATTTTTTGTCCCCCAATCTTTAAAATGGTCTTTAACATAAAGGGCATAAACCATATCAAAATGGTACTTTTTACCATTAAGCTCAATTATATTCCAAGTATGCTTATAAGGAGTTTTTCCGTTTATTTCTTCGCATTTGATATTTACATCATCACAAATCTTTTTAATAAATTGAGATAAATTTGTATAAACTCCTTGCAAAACTAAACCGTTTATTTTTAATTCCGCATTCAAATATTTGTATTTTTTTCTGCAAAAAGAATTAAAATTGTAGGCTGTATCAGTTTTGGAAATATCATCATTGAAATTTTCCAAAGAGCATGCTTTAGTAAAATAAGATATATAATTCATTCTTATTTTAAAAATATTATAATTCTCTTTTTTGTAAAGATTTTTTAATTCTTCAACATTAGAAATGTAAATCTCTTGCCTTGCATCTTTTACGGACAAATTGTTGTTTTCTTTTTCTCCAATTTCTTTATGCAATTTTCTCCATAAAATTGTAGGATAATAATACTTAAAATTTTGTAATAAATACTTTTCTAAAAACAAGATTTTTTCTTTATCTGTTTTTCTCATCATTAAAGAAATTAATTGCTCATAATTTTTCACTTTCATTAGTTTTTCCTGTCAAATAAATATTTTTATTGATGGTCTTTTCCCCAACAACAATTTTTATATTTTTTTCCACTTCCACATGGGCATGGATCATTTCTACCTATTTTTGGAGATTCATTTACAACAGTTTTTTGAACAAAAGTTTTTTTCTTCTTTTCTGCTTCCTTTTTAGCCTTTTCTTCTGGTGTAAGTTCTTTGCCTGTAACAACAACTTGATAAGTTCTTTGCTCTGGTTCTTGAGGTTTTGCTTCTATTTTAGTATTAATAAGAATTTTTACAGTGTTTTCTCTTATTCTATCAATCATTTTGTCAAATAAGTCAAAGCCTTCTTTTTTATAAGCCAAAACTGGATCTTGTTGTCCAAATTGTCTTGCTAAAATTTCATCTTTCATTATTTGCATATCTTCAATATGACCAATCCAATTAAAATCTACCATTCTTAAAAGAACAAATCTTTCAACACTTGCAAAATCAAATCCCATTTCTTTTACATGGTCTTCTTGCTTTTTATATCTTTTTTCAACAAGATCAATGATTTTATCTCTAAATTCAGCTAAATCACAACCTTCAACAAATTCTTCATTTATAGTATTTGATTCTTTTGGAAGCAAACCTTTTTCAAGTTCGCTATTAATTTGAGCCAAATCCCATTCATAGAAAGGTTTGTTGTCATCTACGCAATTGTTTACCGCTTTTGCAACCACATCTGGAATCATATTGAAAATTTGTTCATGTACAGGCTCGCCGTCAATAACCATATTTCTTTCTTTATAAATGATTTCTCTTTGCTTGTTCATTACATCATCAAATTTCAAAACTGATTTTCTTTGGCTGAAGTTTTGAAGTTCTATTTTCTTTTGAGCATTTTCAATTTGTCTTGACAATATCTTAAGTTGAATTGGTGTAGAATCATCTAGCCTAAACAAAAGAGCAATTCTTTTCATCCTATCTCCACCAAACCTTCTTATTAAATCGTCTTCAAGAGATAAGAAAAACACACTTGAACCAGGGTCACCCTGACGGCCTGCTCTACCTCGCAATTGATTATCAATACGACGAGATTCATGTCTTTCTGTTCCAACAATGTGGAGCCCGCCAAGTGCTCTAACTTCTTGTTTCTCTTTGTCTGTTATCTCTTTAAATTGTGTATAGAATTCTTGGTAAACTTTTCTTGCTTGATTTAGTTTGTCATCATCAACAGTATTAAAAGCAGTAGCATAAGAAATTTCTTC
>CALWTO010000050.1 GCA_944384485.1 uncultured Clostridia bacterium | reverse complement strand
TTTTGTTACTTCCAAATTTACAAGTCTAGCAAGACGCATATCAAGAATTGCTTGAGCCTGCTTGTCAGAAAGAGCAAATCTATCTTTTAATTTTTGTTTTGCTTCACTTACTGACACTGATTTTTTTATAATCTTAATAACTTCATCAATATTCTTTATTGCAATTAAAAGCCCCTCAACAATATGGGCTCTATCTTTAGCCATATTAAGATCATATTTAGTTCTTCTAACAATTATTTCTCTTTGATATTGAGCATAGTATGAAATAATGTCAATAAGCCCTAATAATTTAGGTTTTCCTCCTGCAATAGCCACCATATTAATTGCATAAGATACTTGTAAATTTGTTGCCTTATAAAGATATTCCAGCACTTTTTTAACATTTGCGTCTTTTTTTAATCTTATAACGGCTCTCATTCCTGTTCTGTCTGATTCATCTCTAATTTCGCTTATGCAAGAAAGTTTATCTTTATTTTGTTCCTTAAGTTCTGCAATTTTTTGAAGAAGCAAAGCTTTGTTTACTTGATAAGGAATTTCTGTTATTACTAAATTTACTTTTTCCCCTTGCTTTTCAACTTCGACTTTTGCTCGTATTAAAATCTTACCCTTACCTGTTCTATAAGCCTGCTCAAGCCCTTCATCGACTATCAGTTGACCGCCAGTGGGAAAATCAGGAGATTTTATTATCTTCATCATTTGCTCAAGTTTAATGTTGGGATTATCAATATAGGCAACTACACCATCTATAACCTCACCTAAATTGTGAGGAGGAATATTTGTTGCAACACCAACTGCAATTCCTGACGCACCATTAACCAAAAGGTTTGGAAATCTTCCCGGCATCATATCCGGTTCTTTTAAAGTATCATCAAAGTTAAGACTCCAACGAACTGTATCTTTTTCAAGATCTTTCATAAGTTCCATAGCAAGCGGAGTTAATCTTGCCTCTGTGTAACGCATAGCAGCAGGGCTATCACCATCGATAGAACCAAAATTTCCATGCCCGTCAACAAGAGGAGCACGAAGAACATAATCTTGTGACATACGGCACATTGCATCATAAACAGAACTATCTCCATGTGGATGATATTTACCCAAACAGTCTCCTACAATTCTTGCACTTTTTCTGTAAGGTTTGTCTGGTGTAATACCAAGTTCAAGCATTGAATACAAAATACGACGCTGAACAGGTTTTAATCCATCTTCAACTCTTGGCAAAGCCCTATCCATAACAACACATTCTGTATAAGGAATCATAGAATCATGCAACACTTCATTTATAGATTTGTTTATAATTCCTTTTTCGTTATCCCCGCCGTCATTGCCTCCATCATTATTTGGCAAACCCCATTGATCAACTTGACTATCTTTACCAATATCCATTTTTTGTTGTTCGAAATTTTCTTGCATTCTCATCCTCTTTTAGTTTATTTTAGTTAATTAACTTTGCTATAATTTTTAAAGAATTCATCTTCTTTGTCAAAATTTGCATACTGATTTATATACTTCTTTCTTGCTTCTATATCGTCACCCATGAGCGTCGTAACCATTTTTTCGGCCTCTGCTGCATCATCAATACTTACTTGAATTAAACTTCTTTTTTCAGGATCCATTGTGGTTTCCCATAACTGTTCTGGATTCATTTCTCCAAGACCTTTATATCTTTGAAGACTATAGTTTCTTCCCGCTCTTGCAATAGCATCAGAAAGTTCAGCATCTGAGTAAACATATTCTTCGTAATCTTTTTTATAAACTTTATATAATGGTGGCAATCCAATATAAACATGTCCATCGTTAATAAGTTCTCTCATATATCTAAAGAAGAACGTTAAAAGTATTGCTCTAATGTGTGCACCATCTTGATCGGCATCTGAAAGAATAATAACCTTGTTATATCTTAAACTCGACAAATCAAAATCTTCACCAATACCGGTGTTTAATGCTGAAATGATTGTTCTTATTTCTTCATTGGCTAAAACTTGGTCAATTCTTTTCTTTTCTGCATTTAAAGGCTTTCCTCTTAATGGAAGAATTGCTTGAAATTTTCTATCTCTGCCTTGTTTTGCACTTCCACCCGCAGAATCTCCTTCCACGATAAACAATTCAGATTTTTCTCTATCTTTTGAAGTAGAGGCTGCAAGCTTCCCAACCAAATTAAAGTTTTCTGCAGAATTTTTTGCCCTGGTTAGTTCTTTTGCCTTTTTAGCAGCCTCTCGAACTTTAGCAGCACCTTTTGCTTTGTTTACAATAATTTCTGCAGTTGTAGAATTTTTCTTATCTTGGAAAAGTGAAGTTAATTGTTTTATTGTCAAACTTTCAACCATTGTTTTTGCTTCAGGATTTCCTAGTTTTGTCTTTGTTTGCCCTTCAAATTGAACATTACTCATTTTTACATTTAAAACAACCGTTATACCTTCTCTGAAATCTTCACCTAACAGATTCAATTCTTTTTCTTTCAAAAGGTTGTTGTTTCTCGCCCAGTCGTTCATAACTTTTGTGAAAGCACTTTTAAATCCTGTCTCATGAGTTCCCCCTTCGATTGTAGGAATGTTATTTACAAATGAAAAACTATTTTCCGTATAAGAATCTGTGTAAATAAAAGCAACTTCCAAATCAAAATTATTTTCTTCTGCATGAAAATAAACAGGTTTTTGAAACAATTTGTTTTTGCCTTCAACCAAATAACTTACAAAGTCAGCAATTCCACCTTCATAATGATAAGTTTCTTCTTTGTCATTTATTTCATCTTTTAAAATAATTTTTAATCCTTTGTTTAAAAATGCAAGTTCTCTTGCACGGTTGCAAACATTATCAAAATTAAATGTAATGTTACCAAACATTTCTTTGTCCGGCAAAAATGTAACTTTTGTTCCTTTTTTGTCTGTTTTCCCAATTTGTTTTAAAGGCTCGACCGCAACTCCACTATGCATTTTACCATTTTCATCACGATAAGAATGAAATGCAACAAAATATTCTTTTTTGTCTTTATAAACAGTAACATTACACCAAGAAGAAAGAGCATTTGTAACAGAAGCACCTACGCCATGCAACCCACCAGAAAATTTGTAATTTGAATTATTAAATTTTCCACCTGCATGTAATGTTGTATAAACAACTTCAACTCCAGATTTGTGTAGTGTTGGATGCATATCAACAGGAATACCTCTTCCATTATCTTCAACTGTTGCAGAACCATCTTTATTTAAAGTGATTTTTATTGTATCACCAAAGCCGTTTGAAGTCTCATCAATAGAGTTATCAACTATTTCCCAAAGCAAATGATGAAGTCCTTTTGAGCCTGTTGTTCCAATATACATACCAGGTCTAAGTCTTACTGCATCAAGTCCTTCAAGTACAACTATATCTTTTGAATCATAATTATTGCCAGCCATTTACTCTCCTTATAAACAATCAAAAATCTATAGTTATTATAACACATGACCAAAAATTAAACAAATTTTTTTAAAAAAAGAAAATATTTTTTTGTTAAACAAAGATTAAAATAATTTTATACTTTTATGCATTATTTTGCATATTTATACATGTTTGCAATTTGTTCAATATTTTAAAACATTCTGCGTAAAATAAATTATACTACACAAAAATAAAAAGGGAGTTTATATGAAAACAATAGTTTTAACAGGTGGCGGAACTGCAGGTCATATTTACCCACTTCTTGCAGTAAAAGAAAGATTAGAAAATGAAAATTATAAATTTGTATATATTGGTGGGAAAGGTATGGAAAAAGAAATTGCATCAAAAGAAATGCCTTTTTATGAAATTTCAACAGTCAAACTTGAGAGAAAATTTACATTAAAAAATTTTTTAATTCCTTTTAAACTTATAAAATCAATAAAAGAAGCAAAGCAACTTTTAGAAAAATTAAAACCAAATCTTATATTTTCTAAAGGAGGTTTTGTTGCAATGCCGGTCGTGATTGCCGGTGCAAAATTAAACATACCAATCATAAGTCATGAAAGCGATTTGAGTTTCGGACTCGCCAATAAAATCATTTTAAAAAGATGTAATTTAATGTGCACTACATTTGAGGAAACAGCAAAAAATAACAATAAATGTTTATATACCGGGCAGCCTATAAGAAAAGCCATTTTAAATGGAAACAAACAAAACGTTTACAAGTTAGGAAATTTTGACAAAAATTTACCAAATTTATTGGTTGTTGGCGGTTCTCTTGGTGCACAATTTATAAACGAAAAAATTTTGAAAAACATTGAAAAACTAAACAATAAATTTAACATTGTTCATATTGCAGGAAAACAAGCTCAAAATAATAAGCATTCTGCAAAAAATTATCTTCAAGTTGATTATGCACAAAATATGGGTGATTTTTTAGCGTTTGCAAACATTGTTTTATCTCGAGCGGGTGCAGGTGCTATAAATGAATTTTTAACTGTTAAGAAACCAATGCTTTTAATTCCTCTTTCCAAAAAATGTTCAAGAGGCGACCAAATTGAAAATGCAAAACTTTTTAAGTCTTTAAATATAGCCGATGTTTTAGAAGAAGAAGATTATGATGATAAACTTTTTTTAATAAAACTTGAAAATTTAGCAAAAAATGCAACAAATTACAAGAAAAACATGTCGAAAATACAAAATTTCGATGCTTGTGAAAAAATTATAGAACAAATAAAAAAATATGAATTAAAAAAATGATAAGCAAAAAATAAAAAAATAAAGTCAAGTTTTTGACTTTATTTTATATTGCGGATAACCATAACCTTCTAAATTTTTGTTGAAACATACAGGCTTGCATAATGATAAAATTTTAGATTTAACTTGACTTGGATTAAGTAATTTGTTTTCTTCCAAAATTAGTGCACACAGTCCTGCAATCATAGGAGTTGCGACACTTGTTCCACTCAATTTGACATAATCATTATTTAATCCGCAAGATGTAATGTCAACGCTAGGAGCAATAAGGTCAGGCTTGAATCTATTAAATGAAGGTCCGCGAGATGAAAATGACGCCACTTCAAAAAATTTTTCATTAAAATTATCAGAGTCAATTCTATTGTCATCAAAACCACCAACTGTGATAATTTTACTTGAAACACCCGGACTTTTTATAGTTTGGTATTCAGGCCCACTATTGCCAGCGGCAGCAACCACGACAACACCGTCTTGCCATAAAGCTTCGGCACCACTCATAATAGGATCGTTAAAACCAAGCGGTTCCGAGCCAAAACTCATGCAAACGATTTTTATGTCATATTTTTTGTGATTATCATATACCCATTCCATAGCTCTTAAAATCTTATCTGCACCAGCTTCCCCTTTTTTAGACAACGCTTTCAATGAAAAAATATTTGATTGTGGTGCAATTCCAGAATATGCACCCCCTGACAAACTGCCATTGCCAGAACAAACCCCAGCAACAAAGGTTCCATGTCCGTTGTCATCATAACAATGATTTTTATTTGATATAAAATCTTTAAAATACAAAATTCTATTTTCGCCCAAGCAAAAATCTGCATGTCTGTTTATACCTGTATCTATAAAAGCAATATTAATTCCCTTTCCGGTTAAATTGCAATTATCAACAGATAAAATTTTTTTTGCAACGTTCATCAAAGCAGATGCTGTCGAAACAGAAAAGATTTTGCTAACTTGAGAAAGATTGCTGAGAAGTGAAATGGTTTGTCGATTTGTAGAAATTGCAAAAGATTTTATGAATAAATATTCATGTTTTATTTCAACTTTTTTATGTAAAAGAATGTTTTTAAGTCTTTGATAATCATTCGCTTTAACTATGCAATCAATTTTTTTATCGTTTTCAAGTGTTTGGACTATCGCCAAAAGACAATTATCTATCTTTTGTCTGTTCATTTTAATCTTTCAAGTATCCTTTTTATGTTTTCAAAATTTTCTGGAGGCAAAGAACTTTGCAAACTATTGACCATATTTTCAAGTTGAGAGAAATCAAAAGTTCCATCTCTTTTTTGCTTTTCTACCTCATGCATAAGCGTAGAAAAAAGTTCACTTTGTGAATAATTTTTATATTTATTATAGGTTTCTTGCAACTTTTCTTGACTTACTTGCTCAACCTTTTTTTGTTTGTTTTCATTTTTATTGTTAAAACTAAATTCAGATAATCTTGCCATTTTTCTCTCCCTAAATCAATATATGAACATTTAACCAAAAAATTTAACAATATTTTAATTTTAAGAATATATAATACCATGAATAATAATCTCTTTGACATGTTTTCTTCATTTTTAGGTGGAAATAATTTTGCAAATAGCAACTCAAATTTTCAGCAATCACAAAATCAAAATCCATCAATACAAAATTATCCCCAAGAAGCATTTCAAAATATGAATAATAATGAACAAAACAACCCTATGCAAAACAATTTTATGCAAGGCAATTTCTTGTCTATGCTTTTGTCAATGATGGGAAAAAATGGATTTGATATGTCTCAATTTAGCAATATTTTTTCAAATAAAACAATTTCAAAAAAAGATGATAATTCAGTGGAAGAAAGAACAGAAACAAAAAAATCATCGCCACCTATTGACGATGATATAATTATATAATTTTTATAAATGTTCAACCAAAGATCCATCTTTAAAATAAACAAATTTTTTAGCAAATTTTTCTGCAATTTCTTGTTTTGTAGTTGCAACTATTAAAGTTGTCTTTTTTGTTTTTAATCTTTTTATTAGGTCACAAACAACATCTAAAGTCGCTGGAGTAAGTTTATCAAAAATATTATCAACTAAAAGCAAATCAAGTTCTCTTAAAGAAAGTCTAATCAAAGATAAAACATATTTTTCTTCTAAAGAAAGTTCTTTAACTTTTGTATCTTTAATTTTTTCAATAGCAAACTCAATAATTAAATTATTAATTTTGTTTTCTATTTCGCTTTCTGACAAGCCCCAATTTTTTAAAATATATTTAAAGTTTTCATATACAGATTTTTTTTCTAAAAAAACAGGTGTAACAGGAACATAACCTGCCTGCAAATCAGTTTTAAAATTCACTTTTTCAATAGGAATATCTTTGATATAGACTTGTCCTTTTGTTGGATTTTCAAGTTTTGAAAGGATTCTAAGTAAAGATGTTTTTCCGCTTTCATCTCCTCCAACAAATGCAACACTTTCCCCATCAGCAACAGAAATGTTTATGTCATAAAGAGCAAAATATTCTCTTGTATATTTCAAATATAAATTTTTAATTTCAATAATAATTCTTACTTTGTTTTATTTTAATAAAAAAAAAAAAAAAATAAAAGTAAATCAATAAAAATTATAAAAATTTCTAAATTAAAATATAAAATTAATTTAAGCTTTTACCCTTAAAACAAAAATATCACTAACTGGCATTGTTTCTGTTAAAATATAACCTGTTTGCGATGAATTTTTTTCTATATTACCTACAACAACTCTTATCGAAATTTCCAAATTTTCACTAGAAGAAAACATATAACTTTTGTTTAATGCATCTTTAAAATATACAAAATTTTCTTTCCCTTCTTGACCATTTGCTATGGCAATAAGGTTTGTAAGAGAATACCAAGTGTCAAACTCATCTATTACAAAATTTTGTTTCTCTCCGTTGTCCTCCCAAAAAGTAACTTCCCCTGTTTTATTAAATCGAAGTTGAACATCTGTTCCCAAATTTTCCAACCTGCTGTCTTGAAAATAAGCAATATTAATAGCATAATTTTTACTTCCTGTGCTTGTTATTTCGGTGATAGAAGCACCATTTATTTTTACTGAATTTTCGCAACCAGAAAAAGCAAAAGAGAAACAACAAATCATAAAAAAAATAGACAATAATTTTTTCATAAAAACTCCTATAAAATTTATTGCCTATTATTTATAATTTAATCATTTTTCAAAAAATATTTTCTATAAAATTTAATTTATCGTCCAACAATTCAATCACTGAAAATTGAAATTCTTTTTCAACAACATGATTTTTCATGATATAAATTTGTGCGACTTTTTTTATCTTTTGTTTCTTGTAGTAGTTTACTGCCTCGCAAGGATACCCAAACTCTAAACTTGACCTTTTTTTGACTTCTATAAAATAAATTTTATTGCCTTTTTCTGCAATTATATCGATCTCACCTATTTTATTTTTATAATTTTGTTCAAGAATTTTAAATTTATTATTTTTTAAAAATATATATGCCTGACTTTCTCCAACATCACCCTTTATACGATTTTCTTCTTTCATTAATCTAAAGTTATTCTCCCAATTCTGCATTTTCTAAAATCATCAATTACTGCAGAAGCAGTTCTTTCTATGTCAAGTTCATTTTTTGATAAAACATAGTTTCTCAATTTTGCAATATCTTCAAGGGTATTAAAGCCTTTATATCTTTTTTCAAATTCTTTTGGATATTTTTCTATAAGCATATTAATTAATTCATTTGCTAGTTCCACTTCATCAAAAATTTGGTCTTTGATACTTCCAATTATGCACAATTTTTTTGCAATGATTTGATTTTCAAGATTTGGATAAAGTGTTCCCGGAGTATCACATAATTCTATGTTGTCCCCGATTTATTACCATTGTGCGGTCTTTGTTACTCCCGGTTTGTTTCCAGTTATTGCTTTCGCTTTGCCACACAAATTATTAACTAAAGTGCTTTTACCTGAATTTGGAATGCCAACAATCATCGCTCTTAAAGTAGTGTTAATTCCTTTTTGTTTGAATTTTTCTAATTTATCTTTACATAAATTTAAAATTTTTTGTTTTATTAATTTTGATGAGCCTGACATAGTGCTATTTAAACAAATATAA
>CALWTO010000049.1 GCA_944384485.1 uncultured Clostridia bacterium | reverse complement strand
AGTGAATTAGGTGGGGCAGGAGTTTCAGGATCCTCTACAGGAGAAGTAGTTACTGGAGCAACATACAAAGAATCATTAAAGCTAGAAGATTTTAAAAGTAAAGAATTTTACCTAACATATTCAAATTGGAGTTACTCATATCCATGGGATTTTAACTATGTGTGGGGATTTGAAGAAGGAGAGAATGATGGTTATCCTGTATATGTTGGTAAAACGGTTGTTGATTATTGGATAGAAGATGAAACTAGAATGGAGGCATTTACAGGGAGTGGGACGGAAGAGGATCCATATACAATTTCAACTGTAAAGAATCTTGTATATTTGTCATATATGGTGTATTCTGGGCAAGGCGAACATACTGGAAATTATTATTACGAAAATGCATATTTCAAACAGACTGCAGATATTGATTTATCAGGATATTTATGGCAACCAATAGGAATAAGATATGATAGAAATGGCTCAAGCAAAAGTGCATATTTTTCTGGCAATTATGATGGTGGGAACTATACAATAACAGGGATAGAAACTTTGGCAAGTACTACAAATCCTTATTCATATCAAGGTTTATTTGGATATATTTATGCTCAAAACTATGATATAACGATAAAGAATATTAATATAAAAGACTCAAATATACAAGGATATCAGTATGTAGCTGGAATTGTAGGATATGGATATAAAGCGGCAGAAAAAATAATAGTAATAGAAAATTGCAGTTGTGCAGGCAATATTTATGGAACAAGTAATTATGTTGCAGGAATAGTAGGAAATATTTCTTCTGGAGAGAGTTCAACAATTGGATCAATAACTATTAAAAATTGTTATAATAGAGCAAGTATAAAAGGTGGAGAGTATACAGCGGGAATTGTTGGTTATTTGAGAAACTATTATTCATCTTATACAACATATAAAGGGACTTTAAATGTAAATGGCAATTATAATTTTGGAAATGTTAGCGGATCAAATTATATATCTGGAATTATTGGAGATACATATTGTTCATTTTTGTATTGTCAAAACAATAGAAATTTCGGCAAGATCTCTGGAAATAGTTATGTGGCAGGATTTTTAGGCTATGGATATAATAGATCTTCATCATCGCAAATTTCCTATAATATAAATTATGGTAGTATTTATGGCTCAAACTATGTAGGGGGAATTGTTGGCTACAATTCTAGCATTAATACAATTTCTAACTGTGGAGTTGAGGCAAATGTTTACAGTGGGGACACTACTAACTTTGGAGCAATTTCTGGCGGAGGTAATGGAGCAAGTAATTGTTATGCTATAGGAGATATGAGCGCAGCGAAACTGTTTGGTGGAACTTCGACAAGCACAAATTGTGTTGGAGTTATTACTGTTGATGGAGTAGAAAACAAAGTTTACAAAGGCAGTAGTTTTACAGCATTTGTTTGGATTAATGAAGATTCTTCTCCTGTACCTAAAGCGCTTGTATTTATGGGGTCAGTTACTTCTAATGTTACAGTTGCTCTTTTACAGGAAAGAGGTTTTGTGGCACTATCATAAAAATTTAATTCATATTTGAAAAAAGTCTTTTAGTAAATCTAAAAGACTTTTTTGTTTATCTACACGAATTGAATAGGCAGTTTCCAAGCAACGCTCCTGTAAGAAAATATATCGTGTTTATATTGCAATTACAGTTATTAAAGCAAGGATTGCAAAGAGGGAAGGGGCAAGCAAATGATGGTGAAGGGAAAAGACAGGCTGTTTGATTGCAACAAAAATTTGAACAATTTCTTAAATCAACAAAAGAACCTTGTCTATAATAATTTGTAATCATTTTTATCTCCTTCTTAATTTTTGTTATTATTTTGTTGTTTTTTTAATAATTTATTTTATGTTAAATTTAATCGGCATTTTTTTTACTATTATTGGAACTATCCTTGGCTGTGGTTTTTTTAGCGGCAAAGAAATCGTAGTATTTTTTTCTAAATTTGGTTATTGGTCTTTTTTAGGTATTTTATTTTTGTTTTTTGTTTTGTTTTTTCTTTTTAGATTTTTATTGAATTTAGATTGCAAAGTTGTAGAAAAAGTTCAAAAATCAAAAGTTTTTCTATTTATCAACATTTTTGTTTGTATTGTGTTTTCTTCCGCTATGATTGCGAGTATAAATGAATCTTTGGCAGATCAATGTCTTTTAATTAAAACATTGCTGGCAGTTGTTGTTTTTGTTTTTTGTCTTTTAATACTTTTTAAAGGAGGCAAGTTTCTTTCAAGACTAAACACATTCATTGTGCCTTTTATGATTTTTGCCTTTTTAATTCTTCTTTTTTCAAATTTAGATTTATCTTTGCCAAGTGTTAGTTTGCCATCTTTGCCAATGGTGTCAATTTTTTATAGTTTTTTATATTGCACTTTGAATGTTGCAACAAGTAGTATGGTTATCGCCAATTTAGGTAGTTCTTTATCCAAAAAACAAAGAGCACTCATTGCTTTTTTATCAGCATTCGTGCTCATGTTAATCTTGTTTTTTGCAAATATTGTGTTACTTCAAAATCAAGACAGTTTTGGCGCTGTAATGCCGTTTATGTCTATTTTTTCAGTTTGGCAAAAAGTTGTTTTAAAATTCAATATACTTTTAGGGGCTTCAACAACACTTTTTTCGTTAATATATAATTTCAATATTTCTTTGCGAGGGTTGTGCAATAATTTTTTTATATTTATTTTAAGTATTGTTGTTCCTATTATTGTAAGTTTTTGGGGTTTTGAAAATATTGTTTGTTTTCTTTATCCTACGGCTAGTGTTTTTTCAATTTTTATCCTTTTTTCGTTATATTTTGAAAAGTATAATGTTTTTGTTAAAAAAATCTTTTTTAAGCAAAATGAGTAGAATTTAACCTTTTTTATATTTTTTTTCGAAAGGGCTGACTATGAAATACATTCCGCCTGCAAGGATACAAAGAAGAACAATACTTGCCATTACCACATCAAGTTGCAGCATTTGACTACCATAATTTATTAAGTAACCAAGTCCCGCTTTACTTGAAAGATATTCTCCCATGATTGTTCCAACCCAACTCATGCCTACATTTATTTTTAAAACTGAAATAAAATCAGGCAGGGCATTTGGTAATATAAGTTTGAACAAAATTTGGAACTTATTTGCATGCATTGATTTCATGAGAAGTATTTTATCGCTATCACATGAAATGAAAGCATTTAACATTGATATTATTGTGATCACAAGGCATATAAGAACGCACATTACTATTGTTGCGCTTACTCCAGAGCCTACCCACAATATTATCATTGGGCCTAAAGCAATTTTGGGTAAACTGTTTATTACAATTAAGTATGGCTCCATGACTTTTCTTAATCGTTCGCTCCACCACAGTAATATTGCTATGAAAACGCCTAGTATTGTGGCTATTGTAAAGCCTAAAATTGTTTCATATAATGATGTCCAAATATGAATAAATAAATTTCCGCTTCTTCCAAGGTCAATAATTGTTGTTACAATTCTTGATGGGCTTGAAAAGAAAAATGGATCAATTGCACCTGTTGTGGCAAGCAGTTCCCAAAGCCCTAAAAAGCCAACGATTACTACTATTTGCCAAAATATTACTATTAATTTTTCCGTCTTTAATTTTTTCAAATATTTTGCATGGGTTTTTGAATAATTTATCTGTTTGTTTTTCATTAGCTCAAGTTTCTCCAAATTAGTTCAAAATACTTGCCAAAATTTTTGTCTTCTCGTTTCTTTAGTGGGGTGTCGCCTTCAAATGAAATTTCAAGTTGTTTTCTTACAGTGGCAGGTCGTGATGACAAAATGAATATTTTGTCTGACATGCTTAATGCTTCTGAAATATCATGGGTTACAAGAAGGGCTGTTTTCTTTTCGCTTTTTATTATTTGATATACATCATCGCATACATTTAATCTCGTTTGAAAATCAAGTGCGGAGAAAGGTTCATCTAAAAGTAAAAGCGTAGGATTTAAAACTAATGTTCTTATAAGAGCCACTCTTTGACGCATACCTCCACTAAGCTGACGAGGTTTTTTGTTTTTGAAGTTGTAAAGGTCATATTTTTTGAGTAGCTGATCTGCAAAGCATAAGGTTTTTTCATCTTTGTGCTTTTTTTGTATTTCAAGCCCAAGAATTATGTTTTGCCAAATTGTTCGCCACTCAAAAAGATGGTCGCGTTGAAACATATAACCTATTCGTGAATCATTTTTTTCTATCTTTTTCCCTTTTAGCAAGATTTCGCCTGTTGAAGGTTCTAAAAGGCCTGCGGTCAGTGAAAGCATTGTTGTTTTTCCGCATCCACTAGGACCAACAATTGATGCAAAATCTTTTTCTGCAATAGAGAAATCAATTTTATTTAGGGCGTGTATTTCGCTTTCTTTTGTTTGATAAAAATAACTCACATTTTTGTATTGTAAAAACTTTTCCATTTTTTGACCTCTACATTATCAGTTTAGTTAGATTTTTTTTCGGTGTTACAAAATTTTCAAAAAATTGGCAGTGTTGTTTGAATGATATATTTTTGGGTATTATAATTCGCTTAAAAGTTGCAAACAAAGGAGCTTTGATGTGAATGAAGAAGACAAAATAAAAAAAGCATTGCTTAAAAAAGCACTGGGCTATAACGCCGATGAGGTGGTGGAAGAATACGCTATCGACAATGGTGAGCCTGTGCTTTTGAAAAAGAAAGTAACAAAAAAACATTATTCGCCTGACATTAATGCAGTAAAAGTGTTACTAGCAAAATATTACAAGACCTACGAAGAAAAAATTTCACTGATGAGCGATGAAGAACTTTTTGAAGAAGAAGCGCGACTTTTAAAATTGTTAAAGGAGGAAGAGAGTGATGATTGTTAGTCCATGCAAGCATTTGACAAAGTGTGATTTTTGTGGCTGTTCAAATTGGGCAAAATATTCTTTTGCAACAAAAGGAATAATTAAAAAAGATTTATGCTTTTGTGAAGAATGTTTAAAAGGTATATACGAAGCAGTTGCGAAATTGCAAACCCCAAAAGGAATTGAAAGTCCTTTTAAATATGGTAAAAAGTTAAGAAAAAAAGTTGAGGATAAATTATGAAAAAAGAAAATGACAAGATTGTAAAAGAAGTGCTTGATGATTTTCAGGCGCGCGCTGAAAAAAGAAAAAGTTTTGATATGATTTGGAAACTTAACATGAATTTTTTAATGGGAAATCAATATTGCAACATAGGTTTTGGTGGAAATATTGAAGAAGGTGAAAGGCAATATTTTTGGCAAGAAAGAGAAATTTTTAATCATATAGCACCATTATTTGATATTCGTTATGCCAAACTTTCAAAAATTAAGCCGGAAATTAGTATAATTCCTGCTACCAATGATGAAAGAGATAAACAATCTGCAAAAGTTTCTAAAAAAATTTATCAATCAGTAAAAAATAAACTTAATTTAGACGAACTTTCAAACAAAGCTATTAAATGGGCTGAAGTTTGTGGAACTGTTTTTTATAAGATTGGTTGGAACAGTGAAAAAGGTATTGTTGTTGGAAAAGACGAAAAAGGTAAAGATTTAAAAAGCGGAGAAATTGAAGTTTCTGTTGTAAGTCCTTTTGAAATTTATCCTGATTCTACCGTTTGCGAAAGTCTGGATGATTGTCAAAGCTTAATTCATGCAAAAGCATACTCTGTGTCTCAAATAAAACAAATGTATGGTGTTGATGTTGCTGGAAAAACTGTGAATACATTTGCTCTTGATAGTGTTAGTGAAAGCATTGGTGGGCTTGGATTTAATGGAACAGTGCCTAAAATTATTGAAAGCAGCAAAAATGATAGTGCGATTGTTGTTGAAAGATATTCTAAGCCTACAGTTGATTATCCAAATGGCAGGCTTACAATTGTTGCGGGAGATAAACTAGTTTATGACGGCGAACTTCCATACAAGGTTGGTGAAGATGGGCAAAGAGATTTTCCTTTTGTAAAACAAACTTGTGCAGAGGAGCCTGGTTGTTTTTGGGGAACAAGTATTATTGAAAGGCTTATACCTATCCAAAGAGCATATAACGCTGTTAAAAATCGTAAGCATGAATTTATAAACAGACTTTCAATGGGGGTGTTAAGCGTTGAAGATGGTTCTGTCGACCTTGATAATTTGGAAGATGAAGGGCTTTGTCCTGGAAAAGTTTTAGTTTATAGGCAAGGAGCAGTTGCTCCTAAGTTTTTAGAGGGAGAAGCCCTGCCTTCTGGTATTGAAGATGAAGAAGAAAAATTGCTTGAAGAATTTACTAAAATCAGTGGGGTAAGTGAAACTTTAGGAAGTGATTATGCTTCTGCAAACATAAGTGGGGTTGCTCTTGAGCTTATGATAAGTCAAGACGAAGTGCGATTGAACACAACAAGTGAGAGCATTAAAAACGCGACAAAAAAGATTGCTTCAATGATTTTAAGGTTATACAAACAATTTGCTCTTTTCCCTAGAATTGCAAAAATTGTTGGAGAAAATGGTCAAATTGAAATGTTCTATTTTTCAAGTTCTGATATTTCTAGTGATGACATTTTGCTTGAAGCACAAACAGACAATTTGAATTCTTTGGCCCAAAAGCGAGAAATGGTTTTTAAACTTTTGGAAAATGGAATTTTAGAAAATGAAAATGGACAACTTTCTAACCGAATGAAATGTAAAGTTCTTGAAATGCTTGGTATGGGTGTTTGGGAAAACGCTCAAGATTTAAATGAACTACATATCAAAAAAGCAAGCAATGAAAATCTTAAAATGCTTGATGGTGTTGTGTGCAAGCCACTTGAAATAGATGACCATAAATTACACATCAACGAGCATATTGCGTTTATGCTTGGGCAAGATTATGAAATTGCAAAATCAAAAAATCCTAAACTTGAAGAGATATTTTTAAATCATATAAGAAATCACAAACAAGAAAATTTTGGAGGTTAAAAAATATGGAAGAATTAAACAGAGAACAACCGACTGTGGAACCGGCAAATGTTATAAACATAACGAATGAAGATGGGGCTGTGAGTGAAGTCGGCTCTCAAAACACTTTTGGAAAATTTAAAAGTGCAGAAGCGTTGTTAGAGGCCTATAACAATCTGCAAAGTGAATTTACCAAAAAATGTCAGTTGCTGAGTCAATTGCAAAAAGATAAAGTGGATGAAAATCAAGATGAAAAACTTGAAAATGAAGAAGAAATTCAACAAAAAAACGAACAAGATTTTCAATCATTCCTTGAAGCAAACAGCGAAGCAAAATGTTTTGAAGATGAAATTAAACAAAGATTTAATCTATCGTCTTCTGGCAATCAAACCAACCCTTATGAAGTCGCTTGGGCAAGGGTTGTGCTTGAACATTTAAAAGATGGCAAGCAAAAAGAAAGCGACCCGATTATAAACAATTATGTTTTATCGGATGAAAATGTCCGAAACCAAATTATTTTAGATTATCTTAACAACCTTGTTAGGCACAAACCACCTTATGTCATTTCTTCACAAGGCGGGGAAAGAGTGTCAAGCGTTTCGCTTGATGCTCCAAATTCCTTAGCCGAAGCAAAGGAAATTGTTAGCAAAATGTTTAACTAAATAATTTAATGATTTCGACATAATTTTTGATATTTTTTATAAAATTTTGATAAAAATTTAAATTTTTACTTTAAAAAGGAGAAATTATGGTAACTTTACAATCTGCTGAAAGTGCATTAAAGAATGTTTACCTTGGTGTCGTTGCAAATCAACTTAATGTAAACGCAAACCCACTTTTAGCTAAAATTAAAAGATCTAGCAAAGATGTTTGGGGCAAAGAAATAAGAAAACTTGCTCCTTTTGGAATAAATGGAGGAATTGGTGCTGGAAGCGAAACTGCAACATTGCCAAAATCTTCTGGAAATAGTTATGTTCAATTTTCTGCTGAACTTAAAAACTTATATGGAAAAATTGAACTTTCTGATAAAGCAATAAGATCTTCTGCAAACAACATGGGGGCTTTTGTGAATCTTCTTTCTGACGAAATGGAAGGTCTTGTTAAAGCAAGTGCTTTCAATCTTGGAAGAATGCTCTATGGAGATGGAACAGGTTTGCTTGCAACTGTTAAAAGTGTAAGTGGAAAAGTTGTAACTTGTGATAAAGTTAACAATTTAATTGAAGGTATGCTTGTTGATATTTATACTGCAGATTCTTTAACTAAAGCACAACTTAAAGTAATTTATGTTGACAGAGTAAACAAGACTTTTACTTTTGAAGGAGAAGCAACAATTTCTGAAAATGATAAAGTTTATGTTCAAGGTTCAAAAGGTTATGAAATTTCTGGTCTTGGAAAAATATTTGATACTTCTAGCACAACTATTTATGGTGTAAGCAAAGAAACTTATCCTTGGCTTAAACCTTATGTTTCTGCTCCTGAAGCTGAACAAGAAATTTCTGATATTTTAATTCAAGAAGCAATTGACCAACTTGAATTCAACAATGATTCTCAAATTAACTTCATAGCAACTTCTGCTTTGGTAAGAAGAGCATATCAAAAATATTTGAGTGCATGCAAAAGAAACATTGATATTATGCAACTTGAAGGTGGCTATCAAACTATCTCTCACAATGGTATTCCTGTTGTTGCTGATAGATTTGTTGATGATGACAAAATGTATTTATTAAATACAAACGACTTCACATTGCATGAACTTTGTGATTGGAAATGGCTTGAAGGTGAAGATGGTAGAATTTTAAGACAAAATGCAGATCAACCTACTTATAGTGCAACACTTGTTAAATACGCAGAACTTATTTGCGACAAACCTTGTGGACAAGCATTGCTTACAAAAATTAAATCAACAATTACTGAGTAAAGAAAAAGGCAAACAATTTTTGCCTTTTTCTATTGCTTTATCGTGAGGAGAAAAAATGAAAAAATATGATTTTTTAGATAAAAATGTAAAAGATTTTTTATTTATTGAAAATGATAATTTATTTGTTTGTCAAAGGCTGCAAGAAATTGATGAAAGTTATCGTGTTGTTTTTAACTTGAAAAAGAATCAATATGAAGTGCATTCAATTGACCAGCCTTACGACACTTATTCATTTGCTGTTCCTTTCTCTGTGCTTGATGAGCGAACTGTTTCTTATGCACTCAAAACAAGAAGGGAAAACATGGATAAGATTATCAAAGAAATTGATTTTTACAATGAAAAATTATACAACCAAATGATAAAGCAAAATGTAAATCAAATAAAGGAGGCACTATGCTAGTTAAAGATATAATAAAACTCGCTTGCGATTTTACAGATAATGAGGCATTGGCTAAAAAAATTGACAACAATGAAGAATTTACAGCCGAAGATCAAGAAATGATAAACAAGTTTTTGCAATGTTTTAATTTAATAAACAATGAAGTTGCAAGTGAGTTTGTGCCTATAAAGAAGGTTGAACAAATAGAAGTTGTAAATGGAAAAATTTCTTTTACACAATTTTCAAACAAACCTTTTAAAATATTATATGTCAAAAATAGTTTAGGTAAAAAAATAAGATATAAAGTTTTTGACGATTATATTTTTGCGTTTTGCAAAAAAGCAATTGTTTGTTATAGTGTTTTGCCAGAAAAATTAACTATTGATGATGACTTTGAATCTTTTTTACCAGAAAGAATTTATGCGTATGGGGTGGCAAGAGAATTTTGTTTTTTAAAAACTAAATTTGATGATGCCGATATTTGGGAAGATAGATTTAAAAATAGTTTAGAATTGTTGTGTCGTAAGTCTAGTTGTTTAAGACTTCCTAGGAGGAGGTGGCTATAATGTTTTACAAAAACAAACTAACCACTAAGGAAACAAAAGAACAAACTTTAGTTTTTGACATGTTTTCTTCACCTGTGCAAACTGAACAAGATGACAGTGTCTTAAAGTTTAATTTGACAGATGAATGTTATAATTTTCGTACAGAATCTGGTGCACTTTTAAATGGTTATGGATTTGAAGATTTTTCCTGTCCTTTAAACAAATCTGATTTATTAACCGAAGAAAAAGTTAACATAAGAGGTAATGAAATAAGTCAGTTATGGGATTTTGTTTGGTATGACAAAGATAACAACGAAAATAAATACTATAGCATGTATTTCAATGATGAGAGTAAAGTTTGCTATGACAATATGTTTGGTTCAAGACCTACAACTTTAATTATAAACACAAATTTCACAGAAACTCCTATTGGAATTAAATATAAACTTGATGGAATAGATAGTATGATTTTTTCAGGCGAGGGGGACAATTTAAAAGTTGTACAGGGACAAAATCAATTTACAAGCGAAACAGCACCTAAAATGATTTCAATATGTTCTCATTATTCAAAACTTTTTGCGATAACTGCTGAGGCAAGGGGAAGGCTTGTTTATAGCGACAACTTAAATGTGCTTGAATGGAGTGATGAACTAACAAAAAATCTTGATTTTTCAGATGAAAGAGGAAATTTGACAAAAATTGTATCTTTTAATGATTATCTCTATATTTTTAGAGAATATGGGATAACAAAAATTTCGCAATATTCTTCTGGGGATGAATTTTCAATAAGTCACTTATATCAATCGGATAGTTATATTTATCCAAATTCTATTGCACAAGCAGGGGACAAATTATTTTTTCTAGAAAAGTCTGGGCTTAAATATTTTAATGGCTCTACCGTAAAAAACATTGATATAGAAGAAATAAAACTTTTATCCGCTGAAAATTTAAATTGTGTAGCGCAAAGTTTTGAAGGAAAATATTTTCTTGCTTGCAAAATTAATTTTAGCGACGATGAAAATGTTGGATGTGAAAATTCTAGCCAAGGTTATATAAACAACGCTTTAATAATTTATGATGATAGAACTGAACATGTTGACATCGTAAGAGGTGTTGACATTAGGAAAATGCTTGCATTAAATAATCCTTACAAGTCAAAATTTATTGCTTGTTTTTACAATGACAACAAGGCAAAACTTGGGCAACTTTGTTTAAAAGGAAAATGTTTTACACAGCCATTGTTAAGTAAATGGAAAAGTGTAGAAACAGATTTTGGGTTTCAAGGAAAAAACAAAAGAGTAAGAAGTTTTTTGATAAAAACCCTTGCTCCTTGCAGTGTTAAATTTATTAGTGATAAAGAAGAAAAAACATTTGAAATTTCTGCTTCTTCAAAAGTTCAAGAAATTAGGACAAATGTTTACGGATACCAATTTTCAGTTGAAATTACTTCAATAAATCAAGAAATTGCAAAAATTTCAAATTTTGTGCTTAATTTGGGCGTTGAGATATAGTTGCTTTTAAAACGAAAATTGTTTTTAGTCGATTTTTAGACGGAGGTGTTATGAAGAATTCTCTATCAATAAGAAGATATGACTTAAAAGGCAATTTATGGATTTTTGGGAAGAATTTTTAAGAGTTGTTGTCAGTAATGGCATATTTGCCATTCTCTTTGTTTTTCTGTTTTTTTGGCAACTTAAAGACAGCGAAAAAAGAGAAGAAGCATATAGAAAAACCATCGCACAGCTTACTGAACATTTGCAAATAATAGAAGAATTGTTCGAAGAAGTGAAAGAACTTAAAGATACTTTGGAGGCAAAAGAAAATGAAAGAAAAAATAAAATCGTATAGTTTTTGGACTGCACTTTCAGGTGCTGTTGTTGTATTACTGCAGGCAATTGGAAAATGTTTTGGGTTTTCAATTAACAGTGATTTAGTTTCAGGGTTAATCATGGCAGTGGCTGGTATACTTGTTGTTTTAGGTATTGTGTCTATGCCGAATAAAGATGATGAATCTCAAAATGCAAACGATGAAGATAAAAAAGAACAAAGCGATGAATCTGCAAATGATAACAACAATGAGACAAATATTTAAAAAAACGGGTTTTAAAACCCGTTTTTTTGTTGTTTTTATTTTTAATTTTCTTTTTTTTAAAAAAAGTATTGAAAAATTTGTTGTATTTTGATAAAATAAAGAAAAACTCCAAAAGGAGCATATATGAAAAAGACAGAAGAAATAAGAAATGAAATTAAAGAAAAAAAATACGATATAAAAAAAAAAAAAAAA
>CALWTO010000048.1 GCA_944384485.1 uncultured Clostridia bacterium | reverse complement strand
ATCATCTTTCATTACATAATTGAAATAAGGAGCAAAGTTACCTTTGCCTTCTTTTGGTCCTACAATCGAATAACTCCCTATTATTCTTGGCTTATTTTTAAATTTTACTGTTTGATTTTTTTTCATATAAATACACCTTTTTAATATTATTTATTATTGTCAAAAGTAAATGAGTTTAAACAAAAAAAACAGCAAATATTTTAACATTATATTTGCTGAAATCAAAATTTATTTTTTTATAACTTCATAACCTAAATTTTCATAAACTTTTTCAAGAACATCTACTTCAATATATTCTCTTAAACCAAAAGAAACTCCTTCAGTTTTATTTTTTTCTTCAATTATAACAGATTTTAATTTATCGAAAGTATATGTTGTTTCACTCTCTATGCTTGTTTTATCATGGCTTATTTTCTTATTTAAGTTTATATCACATCCATAAAAATATAAATTATTTATTTTGTCCAAAGTTAAACCATTAAAATCATTCGAATCGGTAGCCAATTGAATCATAGAAAATTGAAAAATTGTTTCTGCATATTGATCTAAATATAATTGGAATAATGTAATTCCCTTTTCAAAAGTTTTATCATTTCCTTTGTCCATTAAAATACTCAATACATAGGTATCATTATATACAGGCTGAATATTTACTATAACTGTAACCAAAACTTCCAAATTAAAGTCATATAAGTAAATATATGCCCCTTTGTCATTCAACTTATAATACATCCCCATAGTATTTACACTTTCTTCTCCAACAGAATTTTTATAAGATGAAGAAGAAATATAAAATTCCCCATCTTTTATACCTTCTGTCAATAATGTATATTTTGCGATATAAAGAAATGATTTAATCATGTTCTCTCTACCCTCAAAATCTACTTGCTCCTTATCATAATCTGTTACATTTTGGCTATCAAGTAAACTGATAGAACTTAATTTATCTTTACTTTTTTCATGTAATGTAGTAGCCTCTCCCCAACCAGCGCTATTACAAAATTTATCTATTTTTTGCACAACTTGATTTTCTGTCACACTTTTATTTTTTGTAGATATTAAACCATTTTCGGAAATAAAATAACCACCTATCGCAGATCCTACCATTAACATAAAAACGAATAAAACTGTTAAAATTTTTTTCATCAAAACAATCTCCTTTTTACGAATTTATGTTAGCATAAAAAGATTATATTGTCAAGCTTTTTTAATTTCAACAGCAAAATAACTAAATAAAATTTAATAACTAAATTTTGCAAATAAAAATCAATTAAACTAGAAGATAAATTAACCCCACTATAAAACTAGCAATGACACCAGTAACAATAACAGGCCCAGCAATAGAAAACATTTTGACAAAAACGCCATAGATAATTCCTTCATGCTTAAATTCAACAGCAGGAGAAGTTATTGAATTGGAAAACCCTGTGATAGGCACTATAGACCCCCCGCCCGCAAATTTACCAATTTTATCATAAACTCCAATCCCTGTTAAAAATGCTGCCAAAAATATTAATACAATTAAAGTATAAGCCCAAGCATTTTGTTCTGCCATACTAGGGAACCACAACATTATTAGATCATTGATTCCTTGTCCCAAACAGCAAATTAGCCCACCAACCCAAAAAGAATTAAACAAACTAGGCCAAGCATGTGTTTTTGGAACTCTAGCTTTTATATATCGATTATAAGCTTGGTTCCTTTTATTTTCGTCCATATTAAACCCCTTTTTATTCTTTATTGCCATATTGAAATGATTTAAACAATATCACAAACAAGAATTGAATATTTTTTTTTATTTTTCACATTCTAAAACAAACGGAGGTAGTCATGAAAAAAATAATATTATCAACAATTTGTGTTCTTTCTTGTTTAACACTTGTAGGTTGCGGTGGAATTAGCGATAGTGAAGCAACAAAAAATTTAAATAACCAATTAGATAGAGTTGAAAATGTCATTTCATCTTCTAATGTAGAAAATTTAAATTCTGTAACACCCGCAAATTTTTTGAACAACGAAACAAATCACAATCTTACAAATCAAAAGAATATAAGTTTGTACTCTTCTCAAGCGGAAAACGATTTGCAACAACAAATTCTACAAACAACATCAATGATAAAATCTTACCAACAAAACTCTTTAAAATTGGGTAACGATAAAGCAACTGCAATTAATAATTTATCAAAAAGCATAAGTAAATATTTAAATAGTTTGAGCAACAGCAGAAATGATTTAAAAAGCAGCGTAAACAAAATTAAAAATAACAATTCTATTACCAATACAAATTTTGAAGAATTAAATTCTAATTATGTTGAACTAAACAACAATTTAAGAGAAAGACAAGCATATCTGGAAAATCTTTTAAACAGTCTTGAAGAAATAGAAAATATTTATAAAAGTTGTTCAACAACATCTCAACAAACAAATCAAAACAGTTCTTATAACAGAAGCACAACTTTACAAAACGCAAACGACAACTTAAACAATGCTTACAACACAAATCAAAACAACATTTACAATCCAAACTATTTCAACAATGAAGCCGATAGAAATAAAAGCAACAACACCCAATATAATCAAACAAGCAAAAACAACAAATTTGCACCAAACATAGACACTTATAAAAGCAATACAAATTATAACACTACTAATTATAATAACTATAAAAATTATGACAACAATAATTATGTCCCACAAAATTACAACAACCCTTACTATAATTACAATTCAAACAATTATAATAGAGCATATAACAACGGTTATAACAATTACAATAATTATAATTATGGATATAACAACCAAACTTTTAACCCGAATCGCAACACAGACACTTACGGACCTTTTAGAAGAAACATAGACACTTATAGAAATGTAAACAATTATAACAATTTAAATAATCCTGTTATCCAAGCAACCACTGAAAACTCAAAAAACACTTTAGACGATGATAAACAAAATATTAACAATGAAAATGAAAAGATTATTGATTCAACATCAAAAAATTTAACATCAAACTCTGAAAAAATAAATAGCAGTAAAACAAAAAATGATAAAATTGAAGAAAACAACAACTATCAAATTGCAAAAGAAATAAATGAAAATAATTCTCAATTAAGAAATAAATTTATGTCAAATGACAATGCAACACCAAACACAAAAACATCAAATAATTTAAACAGAACAAAAATTTTAAACACCAAACCAAAGGTGATTGAAAGAAAATTTACAACACCTAAATTTATAGAAAATAAAAATGATGGTTCAAAAGTTATATAAAAAAAGAAAGCATGGGCTTTCTTTTTTTTTCTATATATAGTTGTTATGCAAACATAAAACATACATTATATAAGTTTTTTTCTTAAATTTTCTAATATTTTATTTTCCAATCGTGATACTTGAACTTGAGAAATTTTTAATTGCTTTGCAATTTCTCCTTGCGTTTTATCATAATAAAAACGAAGCATGATGATTTTTTGTTCTCTTTTGTCAAGTTTACTTAAAAGTTCTTTAAGTGCCAAATTATCAAGCATTGAATTTCCTTCTTCAAAAGACTCGATTCGATCCATAATAAGCAACGATTCATCACCTTCATCAATTGGAGAATACAAAGAAACCGGCATTCGTGCTGAATCCATAGCCAATATCACTTCTTGTTCTTCCACATTAAAATTTTTAGCAATTTCTTCTATAGTAGGATTTTTTTGATTTACTGAAAAATAATTATCTATAAATTTGTTTATTTGCAAATTTAAACTTTTTAATACACGCGAAACTTTTACAGCACCATCATCACGCATAAATCTTTTTATTTCTCCTATCACCATAGGAACAACATAAGTCGAAAACTTTACATTATAATCAATATTGAAATTATTTAACGCTTTTAAAAAACCCATGCAACCTAATTGGTATAAATCCTCATATTCAATCCCTTTGTCTTTAAATCTTTTAATAAGACTTTTTATTAGTGGAGCATTTTCTTTCAATAACACTTCTTTTGCATTTTGGTCGCCATTTTGGGCTTTCTCAACCAAATTCAAAATTTGAAGGTTATCAAGCATTATTCACCTGCTCTTGCAAATTATTAATTCTTTTATACATAGTAACGGTAATACCCTTATCTTCATTCTTTTCAACCTCAACTCTGTCCATAAAACTTTCCATTACAGAAAAGCCCATACCACTTCTTTCATCATCTGGTTTTGTAGTAAAAAAAGGTTCTCGTGCTTTAGAAATATCTTTTATTCCAACACCTTTATCTTGAATGACGATTTTTACATTATCCCCCTCTATTTCACATCTTAAAACGACCATTCCATTATGTTTTGGATACGCATGTACAACACAGTTTGTAACAGCTTCCGACACTGCGGTTTTTATATCATTAATTTCATCAACCGTTGGATTTAACTGAACACAAAAGCCAGAAACGCAAATTCTAGCAAATGCTTCATTTATAGATATAGCTTTAAAAGTAACTTCCATAAAATTATTTTGACTTCTCATAACAACTCCCTTTAAACTATTTTTGGCATAATATCATACAATCCGGTCATCTTAAATATCTTTTCTGCTTGTTTTGATGGATTGCAAATATAAATTGGAATATTTCTATCTTTCATTTTCTTATATCTACCGATAAGCACCCCTATGCCTGTGCTATCCATAAATTCGAGTTCAGACAAGTCTATAATTATTTGATTAAAATCTCCACCTGCAAAAACATTGTCTAAAGTAATTCGCGTGTGAATTGCAGAATGCTCATCAAGCTCACCACATAAAAGCACATAAAGAGTGTTATTGTAAACCTTGCTTTTAATTTGCATACTATCTCCTTTTTGTATATTCATAATACCATACAAAAAATTGCAAAAAATATACTCTTTGCTCGAAAAAAGACATAAAAAAAAGAAAGAGATTGTCTTTCTTTTTTTGTTTTTAATAAATTTTTCTTTCAATAGAAAAGATTTTTTCAAGCCAATTATTTTTATTTTCAAATAAATCCAAAAGTAATTCCACTCCAAAAAAAGCATTGATTATGCCATTTGCACCACAACTAGAAAATATAAAAGCATTTTCTAAAGATATTTTAGATATAATGCCTAAATTATTTGATGTAGAAGCAAACAAACCACAAAAACAATATTCTCTTTTATTTTATCTTTAAAGACAGGAAACAATTTTTCTAAATTTTCAAGTAAAATCTCATATTTCTTTCCACTTGAATTCTTTAAAAGAGAATGTGTAAATAAATAAGGATTTAACTCTGCCCCACCATCTTCACAATAATTCCTACCTCTATGTCAAAAGGAAATGGATTTGTTTCTTTTGTGAAAAGTTCACATTTTAGCCCACAACTTTTTCTAAAATTATATTCTTTTTTAAAAGACTCTATATCCTTTGACAAATTGCTGTAAACAAAAGAAGGTTTGCGTTTAAAATCAAAATCATTTCCAATTTGTTTTGATATATTTGAAATCTTCTTTATACTTTCAAGGCCTAATTTATATATTTTTTCCACTTCGCTTTTAGATAACTCTTTGTTTAAATCTTCCGCAAAGTCATCTAATTGGTATTCAAGTAATGCGGTTGCTGCAACTGTATCACCAAGCCCAAATCTCGCTTTATCAATAAGTATTGTTTTAAATTTTTTTGATAAATAATAATTTACAATTGCTCCATCAATTCCACCGCCAATAATTAAAATATCAATTTGACATCTTTATTTAAATAGGGATATTGTTTCCCCAATTTAAATTTATCAAAATAAGTAGTTCCTTTTAGAATTTCCATAAAACCTCGCTTAATTAATTATTGCAAAATTTTAAAAGAAAATATTTAAATTTTATTATAAAAATAAAGATGCTTTTTTTGCCTGTTGTTTACCTAATCTATGCGGAATAAAATAATGCTTTTCTTTAAAATAAAAGTTATTCCCTGTGTCATAAAATTCAAACTCAACATTATATTTTTTGCACTGCCTAGCCACATCTTGCACCCATTCAAAATGAATAGGCCTTGCATTCTTATAATTTTCCCCAGCCACTGACACTTTATTTATTTTTCCAGTTTGCAAAAACTTTTCTATATTTATTTTTTCAAGCATTGGTGCAACAATTACACCGCGATAATTTAAATCTAAATTTATAAAAATCGGCAATCTTTCTTCTGCCCTCTTTTGATTTTCAATTGTTACATTTATTTTAAAGTTTTTAAAATCATCCAAAAAGTTTTTAGGCAAATTTTCCTTCACTCTTTCTATGCGTTTTGTTATAACCTCAAAATTTACATTTTCCCTTTCTTTGATAATTTGCCAAACCTGATTTCGATAATCATCTGCTTCTTCTAGAAAAAAATCACTTGTTAAGCACAACATAACATTGCTGCCATCTTGTATTTTAAAATTACCTTTTTTATCCTTTTTTAAAGGCATATCAAAATTTTTTGTTAAAAAAAATTTATTGCTATCTATGTTTCTTGCTTTATCAAAAGAAAACATATAGCAATTTTCGCATCCTTCACTTTTTTTATGGCAACCATGCCAAGGATTCCACATTTGCATATTTAAATTATACTTTTAAATCATCAAATAAGTCAATAAAATACTTAAATAATACAATAATTTAAACAACCTAAATTGACACAGTTTTTGGATTTTTTGGCATACAAATTTAATTCTTTTCAGTTTTTTGTCCAAAAATACTGTGTCAATAAAAAAATCGCTACAAACCTTTTAAACATAGGCTTATAGCGATTTGAACATTGGTGGGCAGGGATGGATTCGAACCATCGAAGACGAAGTCGACGGATTTACAGTCCGTTGCATTTGGCCGCTCTGCAACCTACCCATAAAATTTAAGCACCTTTACGGTGCTTTTTGGAGCTGGTGAAAGGAATCGAACCTTCAACCTGCTGATTACAAGTCAGCTGCTCTACCATTGAGCCACACCAGCATATAGAATAGTTATTCCATTTGTTTATCGTTTGACAAATCTTAAACGACTATAAGAGTTTGCAAGGAAGGAAATTAAAAATCTTCTTCCTTACTTCTCTTGGTGCCCTAAGGTGGAATCGAACCACCGACACAAGGATTTTCAGTCCTTTGCTCTGCCGACTGAGCTATCAGGGCGAAATTTAAATCCTTTTTAAGGATTTGGCGACTCGAATGGGGCTCGAACCCACGACCTCCAGCGTGACAGGCTGGCGTTCTAACCAACTGAACTACCGAGCCACAATTTGTGGCAAACAAACAACTTTTTAGTCATAATAACTTTGTGGTGGGCCTTCAGGGACTCGAACCCCGGACAAACCGGTTATGAGCCGGTTGCTCTAACCAACTGAGCTAAAGGCCCAAAGTCAGCAAACATTAAAATGACTTGGTCGGGGTGGAGAGGCTCGAACTCCCGACCTCATGGTCCCAAACCACGCGCGCTACCAACTGCGCTACACCCCGTTAAGTAGTTTGCGAGAATATTTTAATATAAATAGCAAATAATGTCAAGAATTTTTAATAATTTTTTTAGAAAATATTCAATTTTTTATTTTTTATTTGTTATTTCAAAAAAAGATTTCTTGCAAACTTAAATTTTACATTATATATTTTATTCTAAAACCATATTTTTTGATTATTCTGAAAAATCTTCTTTACTGTAAGTATTGTCGGAAACAAATTTTATAAAGAATTCCATATCTTTTTTACTTATAGGTGTATTTTTATGATAATTTGCAGCAACATTAACCCCCATTCTTTTTAAAGGTTTTAATGTGTGTACATGCCCAAAGAAATTTACAATTCCATCTTTTGTTTTTGAAGGATAATGATTCATATAAACATCAACTCCAAAAACTTTTTTATCCAACATTAACCCTTCTTGATAAACATCTGCAAATCCTAAATCTTTTAATTCTTGTCTAAATTCTTCAAAAGATTGCCCTTTTTTAAGTATTTCATGATTACCACAAATTAAATAAACTTTGCCATTTAATCTTTTAATTACTTCATAATCACCGAAATCCCCCAGGTGATAAACAATATCTTTTTTAGAAACAACACTGTTCCAATTTTTCACCATCTCTTCAAGCATTTCTTCCCTTGTAGAATAGCCGAATTGCTTTAATTTATATTTTCTAGGATCATTAAAGTGCGTGTCAGAAATAAAAAAATAATTTGTTGGCATAAAATTGTTTGAAAGTTTTTCTAATTTTTTTGTAAAATCTTTCCAAATTTGTTCTGCTGATTTTAAATCATATACATAGCTAATTAATTTGTTCATTCCTGTTTTTGAAAAATCTTTCAAAAGCATATTTATTGGTATGTTTTTTACATAATAATTTTCGCTGTTCACAAGAAAGCCAATTACATTTAAACTATAAAGTCTACAAAAGTCAGTTGTTCTTCCCACTTCATCTTTTAATCTTTCATACAAATAATAGCCTAATTTGTTAATACAAATATCTTGATGCATTTTATCATAAGAAATAGCAAAAAGTTTGCCAATATAACTTGGTATAATAGTGATA
Organism: uncultured Clostridia bacterium; assembly: GCA_944384485.1. Classification (GTDB taxonomy): domain Bacteria; phylum Bacillota; class Clostridia; order Christensenellales; family UBA1242; genus Caccovivens. The sequence goes on along the minus strand of CALWTO010000048.1, from coordinate 12,924 downwards.
CTTGCTGCACTTTTTGCAACTATTTCAAATGCTTTTTTATCAAGACTATAATTTAGATCGGTAAATTCTTCATGAAAGAAATGCCTTAATCCAATCCAACAAATTTGTATATTTTTAGCGATTTGTGGCTTTAAATAAATAGCGATTGCTACATTTGTAAGTGCCCCAAGACAAGCGATAGTTATTTGCTGTTTAGATGCAAGTTCAATGATTTTTTCAACTGCTGGGTTTTTGTCAAAATAAAGTTCATCACAAAACCCTTGGCTTCCTTCAAAGCACATACCATAATTTTTAAATCCTATATATCTTAAAAGTCTATGGACTTCCAACTCATTTTCTATTTGAGCATCTTTTATATTAATATTTTTGCTCTTATAAGGAGATAAAGTTATTGCTTTTATATTGAATAAAGGCTCGCTAAAAGCATAGCAAAAAGCAAAATCATCTTCAAATGTGTTTCCACAATCAATATCTATAATTATATCTCTTTTGTTTTTATTCATAATTCCTCAACATTTTCATTATATCATACAAAAAACAAACCTCAAAACATTTAATATCTTTTTTATTAACTTTGAAAAAGTAAATAAACATGTTATAATAAAATCAAATAAAATCAAAATTTTTAAAGGAGAAATTATGATAAGAAAAACAGCTTTTATAACAGGAGGCTCTGGAGGAATAGGCGAGGCCACTGCTTTAAAATTTGCAAGCAATGGATACAATATAGCAACAACTTATCTTACAGGCGATGTTTCAAAATTGAAAAACAAATGCAAAAATTTAGGAGTTGATTTTGTTGCTTATAAAATGGACTTAAAAGATGAAAATCAAATTATAGACACATTCAACAAAGTTTTTTCTAAATTTGAATATGTCGATTGTGTAATTTGCAATGCAGGAAAAGCAGACAAAGAATCTTTGCTTATTGATGTTCCAACAGAAAATATAGATGCCCTTTTAAATACGAATTTAAGGGGGACCATACTTTGCAATCGAGAGGCATTTAAAAAATTTTTAAACCAAAAACATGGAAATATTGTAAATATTTCTTCAATTTTTGGATTAAATGGAGGGCCATGCGAAGCAGTCTATTCTGCAACAAAGGGTGGTATTATAGGATTAACAAAAGCACTCGCTGTTGAAGGTGCACCTTTTAACATAAGGGTTAATGCAATAGCTCCAGGTTATATTGATACAAAAATGACGGCACATTTCTCGACTGAAGAAAAAAATCACGCAATAGACATGACTCCCCTTAAAAGAATTGGAAAAGGCGAAGATGTTGCTCAAGCAATTTACTTTTTATCAACAGAACAAGCATCATTTATAACCGGCGAAGTGCTAACCGTTTCCGGTGGCGTTTTAAGGTTTTAAAAAAAACAGCAATAGAATTGCTGTTTTTATTATTCTTCACCATCACCATTATAGAAATCAAAGGCTTTCATAATTTCAGATAAACTCATAGTAGGGCTGACAGCTTCTTTTAAGTCGAATCCTGATGATTGAATTTTCATCGTTCTTTCATTTTCTTCCGGTTTTGTACTTAAAAACTTATCAACAAGGTTATCATAATTTTCATCATCATTTAATTGCATATCTGTGACAGGTTTGATCAAATTTTTGCTTTGCCTTTCGATATATACTTCTTTTACATTTGTTTCTGGCTTTTCTTTTTTGTATTGTTGCATTTTGTTTAACAAAATTCTCATACTATCATTTTCGGAAACAGAATTTTTAACAATTTGAGATTTGTTTTCTTTATTTTGTCGCAGAATTTTTGAGATATCTTCAAGTAGTTCTTTGTAAGAAGAGTTGTGTTCAATACCGGGATATCTGTTTTTTAATTCATCAAAAAATGTTAAAATATGTTGATATACAAGATTGAATTGCTCCCCTCTCAAAGATTCTAAATTTTTATTTCCTTCATCTTGAAACTTTTTATATGTTTCCAAAACATTTATTATATTTTTTTGTTTTTTTTCAATTTCTTCCGCATATTTTTTACAATCTAAAAGTTTTCTTTCAGATTCGATAACTTTCAATTTCTCTTCCATAATTGAAGCTTCATATTCCGACTTTAATTTTGCAATATATTTGTCAACTTCATTTTTATTATAGCCATTTATTTCTGATGAAAACATTTTTTCCTCCAAGACAATTAAGCAACAATGCTTAATATAAATATTACCACACTAAAGCACAAAATTGCAACAAAAAATCCAAAAGGTATAACATTTAAAATATAGAAAAATATAAAGAAACTTGTCAACAAGAAAAAAATGTAAGATTTTATGTGTATTTTATTTTTGAAAATCCAAAAATTTAATAAAGAAGCCAAAGACAAAGATAAGAAAATAAAAACAATATAAAAGGAAATTATATTTAAAAATAAGCAATAGACATAAAAACTTCCTATGCTTATTAAAAATACGCCAAAAAAATTTAAACTATCAATTCTTAACAAAAATCCCTTCAAAAAAATACAAAATCCTGATTCAATGCAAAAAGCAAAAAACCATAAATCTTTTAAGTTTGAAAAAAATATAAAATATATTGTAGAAAAGCAAAACATCACTGTTGATAAATAAAACGCTCCATTTATCAATGTTGATTTTTTTATCCCCAAAATTCGCCCATTCATATTTTTATTATTTCCAAACAATATATTTTTATAAAAAATAAAAAGCAACTACTCTTGCTTTTTATTTATTTCATCGTTTTTATCAATATTATTTTTATCTTTATTTTTTTTCTTTTCCAATTTCTTTTGCTTTGATTTTTCTTTATCTTCTTTTATCTTTTTTTCATATTCTAAAATTTTAATATCCCAATCAGGTTTCAATTGTTCTATACTTTTACATTTTTGTTTTTTTACGAGAATATAATTTACCACTATTATGGCGATGCCTGCAATTATAAGAAAAATGCTTAAAAGTTGAGAAACTTTTATTGCACCAATATAAAGGCTGTCACCTCTCAAGGCTTCAATCCATGCCCTTCCTGTACCATAACCAATAAGATAAAATGCGATTATTGAACCTCGATAACGCATCTTGTTCTTTTTAAGCAAGATTAAAAGAATAATAAAAAGCAAAAAGTCCCACAGGCTTTCATAAAAGAAAGTTGATAAATGCCAAACCCCATTTATTTGTGTAGATAAAGGGAACCACATAAGATTTTCATTAGTCACTTCAATACCATAACAGCAACCTGCAAAATAGCAACCTATTCTTCCAATAGCTTGCCCCAAAATAAGACTTGGGGCCACGACATCGGCCACATCCAAAAAATTTTTTTTGTGAATTAAACAAAACAATAATACACCAATTGCTCCACCAATTACGCCACCATAGATAGCCATACCGCCATCCCAGATTCTAAATATTTCACCAAAAGAATAACTTTGTCCACTAAAAGTAACATAATAAAGTCTTGCGCCAATTATTGCTAAAGGCAACACGTAACAAGCACATAATAAAAGATTGTCGGTGTTAAGTCCACGAAATTTGGCATTTTTGCAAGCAACAAAAACACCAATAGCCATGCCAACGGCTATTATAAAACCATAATATGTTATTTCTAAACCAAAAAACAGAAATGAATGCTCTGTAAATCCAAACATAACTATATTTTATGATTAGAAAAAAAAATTGTCAATTATTTAAAATAAAAAAACAAGTTTCAATAAACTTGTTTAAATAATTTTGCAAATTTTATAAAGTTGATTATTTAAAAATAAATCATTTTTATCAAGTTGGTCATAACCTACAAGCAAAGTTATATCGCAATTATTTTCATATGCTGCACCTAAAGATAAGATTTTTTGTGCGACAACAATACTTTGCATAGCATGTTCATACATTTTTTTCTCTTCCATAAAGCAACAATCAATTGCTCTTATGACATTTATCATGTCAGGAACAATAAGTAAAACCTTCTCCCCATTTTCCACTAAATTTTCGCAAAGGCTTACGCAATCAACGGCCTTATTCAAAGACCTATCGCAATCATCATTAAATTTTGTGCTTAAAATGACAGCATCTTTCATGCTTTGCATCTTAAGTTCATCTTCTATTGAAGAATTTAAAGATAACATGACAACTTTATAACCTTTTTCGATTGCGCTTTTGTATAAAATGTCAAAATTTTTGTTTTCGTAAAAATTTTCTTTTAATTCAACTAGATTTCTTCTGCCTATAAACAAATTTTTATTAGCAAATGGCAAAACTTTTTCAGAAATGATTTGCTGTCCTTTATTAAAACTTCTATTTAAATATTTAGAAGCCTCGACATTATTAATACTTAAAATCTCCGTGGCAAAAAATTGATTGTTATTTATTTTTTTTGCTTTTACAGAAACAATATCTCCATTCTTTACTTTATCAACAAACTTTAATTCAACAGGTAAAAAAACTGCTTGGTTTGTTTTAAAATCGTAAAACATGAACATATCATTTGTAATTGATTTTCTAATAATTCCACAAGAATTTAAAATTTGTTGTTCAACATTGCTTATAATTGGCATAACTTGTGCAAATGCCAAAATATCCTCATAAGAATAAGCTTTGTTTTGTGAAGAAAAATTCCCCCCAAAGTCTTGCACTGTCATGTTACTTAAAATATTATCAACAACAGCCAATTTTTTAAATGGCCTTCCTTTTTTGCTCCCAACTATATCTTCAATTTGACCTTTATTCAATTTTTCTAAAATAAGATCAATAAGTTCTTCTCGTTTTTTTGTAGTTGGAGAAGACACGCCAACTTCACGAGCAAGACCACGAAGTTCAAAAATGCCAAGTTTTTTTACTTCCAATTCAATTTTTTTGTTTTTGTCTAATACGCTAGAAAACATATTTTCTCCTTTACAATAACATGATAAAGTATTTTTGTAAATAAGTCAAGTTTTTTTGTAAAAAAGTAACATTTTTCGGCTATAATCGACATTTTTGTCTATTTTAAAACAACATCATTATCAAATTGACTAAAATTCCTCCAACGACAGCTATGCCATATAAAGAAAAAGTAATTGCAAGATTTTGCCAAATTTTTTTGTAATTTGATGTAAACAAAACAACAAGTCCTACACCCGCACCTGCGCAAAGTCCTGCAACCAATGCTGGAAATAAAAGCACACCTTCCATAAATAATTCAACCAAAAATACTGAAGCAGCACAGTTTGGAATTAAACCAATCACGCAAGCAATTAAAATTTGCAAATATACATTGCTAGTAAATAGACTTTTTAAAGGCTCAAGACCACCTGCATAACCTTCTATCAAATTTATTATAAGTGTAGCCACAAAAACATAGGCAACTATTATAGCAGTATGTTTTAATGCATCTAAAAATATGTTTGTAGCACAGCAATGTGAATGATTATGATGATGTTTTTCATCGTGATTTTCATGATGGCATTTTTCATTTTTTCCACCACAGTCACAATGCTCACATTCGCACTGTTCTTCTTCATGCATTTCTTCATCTTTTATATTTTTGTTTTCACTAGTTTTTTTATCTAAATTGTCAAACTTGTCATGATATTCGTTAAGCTTTATCTTTTTCCTTGTAAAAAGATGAACAATACTATCAATTGCATAACCTACAATGACAGCATAAACAAACTTGATTAAAATAAGTAACAATAAGTCAGGAATAAACTTTGGATTTGCAATCATTAAAGGAATTGCTTCATCGCTTGTCGCTATAAAAACTGCAAATAAAGTTCCAATAGATGCAATCTTTTTTGAATACAAGTCACTCATTAAACTTGAAAAACCGCATTGTGGAATACAACCCAAAAAAGCACCAACAACAGGTCCTGCCTTGTTTGTGTGGTGCAAAATTTTTGAATATCTTTGATTTTCGTTATGTGAAAAATAACTTACAAGAAGATATGCTAAATACAAAACAGGTATAGTAAATGCAGTCTCTTCTAATGCATGCAACAAAGAATGCAAAAAAATTTCCATAAATTCCTTCTATATTTTATTGTGTAATGTCATCGATTTTCATTTGTTTTGTTTTTGTTTTTTTCTTAGGCGCAGTTTCATGAGTTTCTTCAACTTTGGCTTCTGTTTCACTTATATTTTCTTGCGACACTGTTTTTTCCGCAGAATTTTCTAATGTTGAATTTCCATCAACCAAAATTTTTTCTTTTAATTCTTTTTTCTCTTGTCTATATTCTTCCATCCTTTTTGAACTTTCTTGTGGAGAATAAAGAATTATTGTTTGCTTGTCTTGAAAACCAATTTCACCGTCCAAACTTGCAGAAATTATACTTTTACCAATCATTTCTGCTATTTTACCTTTGTTAAAAGTTGAAATTTCTGTATTGTCGGCAATCAGTTGAACTTGCCCATTATTGATAGTGCCAATTTTCCCTTCATTTAGGAGATAAGTGACCTCTCCGCTCAACATACTTACAAGTTTTGCATTGTTTAATATGCCTGTAATTTTACCAGCTATCATCGAAACAACTCTTGCCTTATTTCTAACAAACATCACTTCACCATTTGTCATAGTTGCAAGTTCTGCCTTGTCATCAACAAATCTAATAAAGCCACCATTCATTGTTCCTATTGAAGATTTCCCTCCGACATAATCAATCAAACAAGTGTTTATTGTTGTGATAGAACTTTTTCCTTCAACTTTTGTAATTTTTCCACTTTTAAATAATCCTATTTTTGCTTTTCCAGTCAAAAGAGTAATTTGTCCATTTTCTACCATTTGTACTTTTGCTTTACCACCGATTTCATTAAATGAGCAGTCGAAACTTTCGAGTACAATTGCGTTTCCACTTAATGAAACATTTTGACATTTATTTAAAATGTGAACACCACTTGATAAAGAAAAATTTGATTCTTCCTCATGTATGATAGGATCAACAACTTTTTCTTTTCTGCATAACCAAGCCATAAAAACCTCCAAAACAAAATGTTTTTTCTTTAATAATATAACACACTTAAAAAAAGTATGCAAATATTTTTTTAAAAATTAAATAAAAAACTTATTTTAGTTGACTTGTCAACATCAAAAAAATATAATCATATAATAAGGTGATTTATGAAAAACGATTTTTCAATATTTAAACATGCAATATATAATATAAAGAAATCTTTTGAAAGTTTTATGAATATAAAGTTTTCAAATTATGAAGTAACAGCTGGTCAAGCACAATTTTTGCATATTTTAAGCAAAGAAGGCAGCTTAAAGCAATCTTCACTATCAAAAATAGCAGATTGCGACAAAAGTTACACTCACAGAGTTGTTGGACAACTTTTAGAAAAACAACTTATTACACGCTTAAAAAATGAAAATGATTTAAGCAAACTTTCTTTAACTGAAAAAGGTCGATTATATGCAAATGATTTTGAAAAATATGCAAACAAATGGCAAAAATTATTGTTAAAAGAAATCGGTATTGAAGAATTAAAAATTGTAAAAAAAGTGCTGGTAACGCTATCACAAAAAGCACTAAAAATCATAAATAATATGGAGAAGAAAAAATGATTAAATTACTTAAATACTTAAATGCAAAAGAATGTTTGTTTTTATTTATAACTTTAGCATTTTTGGTTGTTCAAGTTTGGTGTAATATTACAATCCCTGATTACACTTTAAAAATCAGCGAATATCTTTCTATGCCTGATATTTCATTGTATTGGCAAGATATTGTTTGGACTTGCGTGCAAATGTTATTCTTTGTTGCAGGAGTTTTGATTAGTTCATTTTTAGCACAACTTTTGGCATCAATAGTTGTAAGTGGTTTACTTGCAAGAATAAGAAGCAAGATATTTGAAAAAGTGAATAGCTTTTCATCTACAGAAATAAACAAATTTTCTATTCCATCTTTAATTACAAGATCAACAAATGATATAACTCAACTTCAACAAGTTTACACAACTACATTAACTTTAGGTTTAACAGCTCCCCTAACAGCAATTTTCGCCATTATAAAGATTGTAGGTTTGTCTAGAGATTATGGAGCAGGAAACCTTTCTTTAGTCAATGTCGTTTCTGTTTTATTACTTGTTATTGTCATCACAATTATCATTTTGCTAGCTCTTCCTAAATTTAAAAAAATACAAACAGGAACTGATAAGTTAAACATGGTTACGCGTGAAAACTTAACGGGTTTAAAAGTTGTTAGAGCGGTCGGTGCAGAAAAAGAACAAGAAGAAAAATTTGAAAAAGTAAATTCTAAATTTGCAAAACTTGAATTTTTTGTCGACAAGGTTTTAATGTTAATAGATCCAAGCCTTTCTTTTGTGATGCAGGGCACAAGTTTAGCAATAGTTTGGATTGTTGGTTTACTTGCCGGACAAAATCCACAATTGCTTTTAGTATTAAGTGCATTTACACAATATTCAGTGTTTATAATTATGAGCTTTACATTCTTATCTATGCTATTCATGTTTGTACCTAGAGGAATCGTTTCCGCAAAAAGAATAAATGAAATTTTAAAGACAGAAATTGTATTAAAAGATGGCAACAATTCTTTCGATAAAAAGGAACAAGGAACAATTGAGTTTAAAAATGTAAGTTTTAAATATCCTGATGCTGATGAAAAAGTTTTGGAGAACATTTCTTTTTCAATAAAACAAGGTCAAACGGTTGCTTTTATAGGCTCGACAGGCAGTGGAAAAAGCACTTTGATAAATTTAATCCCAAGATTTTATGATTGTTTTGAAGGCGAAGTCCTTGTAGATGGTGTCAATGTAAAAGACTATACTCAACATGATTTGCACAATTTAATAGGTTATGTCCCACAAAAAGGTGTGCTTTTTAGTGGATCGATAGAATCAAACTTAAAATATGGAAAAGAAAATGCTACAGATGAAGAAATAAAAAATGTTATAAACATATCTCAATCAAATTTTGTTTATGATTTACCAGATGGACTCCATTACAAAGTTTCACAAGGTGGAAAAAATGTGTCTGGCGGACAAAAACAAAGATTATCAATTGCAAGAGCAATAATAAAAGACCCAGAAATCTTAATTTTTGACGATAGTTTTTCTGCTCTTGATTATAAAACAGACAAGACAGTTAGAAAAAATTTAAATAAAGCATACAAAGACACCACAAAAGTCATAGTTGCTCAAAGAATTGGAACCATTATGAATGCTGACCAAATAATAGTTTTAGATCAAGGCAAAATGGTTGGAATAGGAAAGCATAAACAACTTTTGAAAACTTGTCAAATTTATAAAGAAATTGCTTTATCTCAATTTTCAGAGGAGGAACTTTCAAAATGAAAAAAGACAAAAAAATAAAAAAAGTAAAAGCCCCTTCTCATCACAAAGCAAAAGATTTTAAAGGCACAACAAAAATGCTTTTTAAAAATTTGGGCAAGTACAAACCACTTTTAATAGTTGCAGTCATATTTGCTATTATAGCAACCGTTTTAAATATTTTAGGTCCAAGAGTGTTAAATACTCTAATGGTCCTTGTATTTGGACAAAATTATCAAATTAATGAAGTAACAAAATATGGATTGATAATTTTATCAATGTATATAGGTGCTAGTTTGTTAAATTATTTTCAAGGTTACTGCATGTCAAAAGTATCAATTCAACTTTCAAAAAAACTCAGAAGTGATATATCTAAAAAAATTAATACATTGCCTTTAAATTATTTTGACAAACATAGTTATGGCGACATTCTTTCAAGAGTCACAAACGATGTCGATATGGTTGGTGGAACTTTGCAAAGAACTTTGTCAACTTTAATTACTTCTTCTGTAACAATAATTGGTATTCCAATTGTCATGTTTACTTTAAGTTGGCAACTCACTCTCGTCGCTTTGCTTCAAATCCCAATTGCAATCCTAACAATTTTTGTTGTGGTAAAAAATAATCAAAAACACTTTGTTTATCAACAAAAATATTTGGGCGATGTAAACGGATATATTGAAGAAAATTTTTCCGCTCATAATGTTGTAAAAGCATTTAACAGTGAAGAAAAATCACAAAAAGAATTTGAAAACATAAATAAAAAATTAAAAAAATCTTCAATGAAAGCACAATTTTACTCTGGAATAGTTCATCCTTTAGTTGTGTTCTCAAGCAACATTGTTTATGTGTTGATTTGCTTGCTTGGAGGTTATATCGCAATCAAAAATAATGATATGACATTCCTTGCCACAATAATTACATTTATGACGTTTACAAAATTATTTAATCAACCTATTTCACAAATTGCTTCTGTATCAGCAACATTACAATCAACAGTTGCTGCCGCCGAAAGAGTTTTTGAATTTTTGCAAGAAAAAGATGAACCAGATGAAAGCAAAAAAACAACAACAATACCAAAAATAAAAGGCAAAGTAGAATTCAAAAATGTTAGTTTTGGATATAGCAAGGACAAAGAGATCATTCACAATTTCAACTTTACTGCCCTGCCTGGACAAAAAATTGCAATTGTTGGTCAAACAGGTGCAGGAAAAACTACTATTGTAAATTTACTTATGCGTTTTTACGAAATCAATAGTGGGGAAATTTTAATCGATGGAGTTTCAACTAAAAAAATGAACAGAACGTACGTTCGCTCACTTTTTGGAATGGTTCTGCAGGATACTTGGCTTTTTGAAGGAACTATTAAAGAAAACATAGCGTTCGGCAACGCAAATGCAACTGATGAAGAAATTGTAAATGCTTGCAAAATGGCAAATGTTGACCACTTTATAAGGACAGAACCAAAAGGTTATGATATGGTTCTTGATGAAGAAAGCAACATTAGTGCAGGTCAAAAGCAACTTTTAACTATTGCAAGAGCAATGGTTCAAAATGCTCCTATGCTTATTTTAGATGAAGCAACAAGTTCTGTTGATACCAGAACTGAAATCCTAATTCAGACAGCTATGGATAGACTTACAGAAGGAAGAACAAGTTTTGTTATCGCCCACAGGTTATCAACAATCAAAAATGCTGATCAAATTATTGTTATGAAAGATGGTAACATAGTTGAAATAGGCAAACATGACGAATTGTTACAAAAAGGTGGGGTTTATAAAGAATTGTACACTAGTCAATTTGAAACAGGCGAAAATTTTTAATGAGGTAAAAAATGAAAGAACTTGAAATAAATCATGTTTATAAAGATTATAAACTTGGAAACAAAACAAAATTTACTGCTTTAAAAGATATCAATATATCTTTTGAAAAAGGAGAACTCGTTTCAATCATTGGAGAAAGCGGATGTGGAAAAAGCACTCTTATGAATTTGATTGGAGGGTTAGATACAGATTATACAGGTGAAATTAAAATTGGCGGAACTCCTTTAAAATCATTTAAAGAAAAGGAACTTGATGATTATAGAAAAAAGAAAATAGGTTTTGTTTTTCAATCTTTCAACCTTATTCCTCACCTTTCTATACTTGACAATGTAACTATTGCTTTGACATTATCGGATGTAAAGGAAAGTGAAAAGCTAGCAAGAGCAAAAGCTATTTTGAAAAAAGTAGGTCTTGAAAGCCAATTAAAGAAAAAACCAACACAACTTTCAGGTGGACAAAAACAAAGAGTAGCTATTGCTCGTGCTTTGATAAATGATCCAGATATAATTTTAGCAGATGAGCCAACAGGAGCTCTCGACAGTGCAACTACCCTGCAAATTTTAGACATAATGAAAAAAATTGCTGAAGATGGCAAACTTGTTGTGATGGTAACACATTCAGAAAAAGTTGCTCAAATTTCATCAAGAATAGTAGAACTTTCAGATGGGCAAATCATCAGCGACAAGTTAAATGAAAATTATAAAAAGATTGCAAACTTTGCGGAAGATCAAATAAAAGAAAAAATAGTTTTAAATAAAAAACAAAAGAAAAAACGCGAGAAACATTTATCACTTTATTCAGCAACAAGACTGTCTTTCCATAACATGTGGGCAAGTAAAACCAAAAACTTTTTGATGGCTCTTGGCGTTTCTATTTCTCTTATCTCTATGATCTTAATGTTAGCATTTGGATCAGGACTGACAGGCTATATAAACTCACTTGCAGAATCTTATTCAAATCCTTATATTGTAACAGTAAGTAAAGCTAGTGATTCTGACGACCAAATGTCAGGTGGATTTATGGGATTTTTAACACCTTCTCCCTTCACTGATGAAGAAATTAATGAAGCTATTACAGATATAAACAATTATTTAAGCACCACTACCAATGAATATCGCGTGAAGGATGAAGATATAACATATGGATTTTCAACTCTTACGGGATTTAGCCAAAGTGCAAGCGTTTCTTATGGTGATACCGAAGAAGATAAATCAGATATATTTTATCTTTACACTACACCTTCTTATTATGGTGAAGAACAATTACTTGCAGGCAGTTTAAGCACAAACAATGTTTATCAAGATCCTGAAACTGGAGAAATGATTGGTGAAGTCATGTTCTCATTAAAAATTGCTTCTGAAATGGGGTTTGAAAACATAGAAGATGCAATTGGCAAAATTGTTACTGTAAATGTAAATTACAACAAACTTGAAATTTCTAAAAAAATGAAAATCACTGGCATTGTAAATGTGAATGTTTTTCAACAAATGCTTGTTGCATACATTGATTATGATTATTTATCATCACTTATTGAAGAACAAGGAGCATCTATTACCCCAACTGCTATTTATATTAAAACAGATAGTGAAAACACAACAAATTTAATAAATTCATATTTATCAACAAACGAAAAATACACAGGTTCTATTGAAAATCAAATGGCAAACATGTTTTCTGAAATGATGTCAACATTTTCTGTTGCTCTTGCAATAATTGCTGGCATTTCACTCTTCGTAGCTTTGATAATGATTTTGGTAGTTTTATATATGAGTGTCGCAGAAAGAACAAAAGAAATTGGTGTTCTCAAAAGCATTGGAGCACGAAAAAAAGATATCAAAAAAATATTTACAATGGAAAGTTTTTTG
>CALWTO010000047.1 GCA_944384485.1 uncultured Clostridia bacterium | reverse complement strand
CAGCAATTCCTTCAACATTTCCATTTGTCGAATCAACCTTCACTAAACTTGTAATTGTATTAATTTCATCTGCATTTTCACTTGAATTTTCAATCTCATTAGCAAGTGCACCAATTGCTCCAACATTTCCATCTGTCGAATCAACCTTCACTAAACTTGTAATTGTATTAATTTCAACTGCATTTTCACTTGAATTTTCAATCTTATTAGCAAGTGCACCAATTGCTCCTCCGCCACTAATTGTTCCTTCGAGTGTTATATTTGAAACTGTGCCTTCTGAAATTGTTCCAGCAAGTGCTGCTGTTGATGATTTAATTTCTGTCAATCTTAAATTTTTCACTGTTCCAGAAAGAGTACTAAACAAACTAGTCTTAAGTCCAACAATTGTTTTGTCTTGTCCATCAAACACTACACCCTTAAATCCTAATTCTTCGTCACCTTCGTCTTTTTGTGACAAAGATACCCATTCGTTGTTATATTCAGTATTAGATAAATCAATATCATACATTAAAGCAAAATTGTTTGCTGTAATATTTGATATATTTGCTAAAATTCCTGCATTTGGAATCATATAAGTAGCATCTGGATCTTCAGGAGTTGCTCCATTTTTAACCTTTGTGTAAGTATATGTTGTTATGCAGTCATCGTAAGTTGTAGGATTTGTTTGTGCTGTGCTATCACCTGTGCTTCTTTCAGCCCAAGAAGATTGTTTTAAGTAATTAAATCCTCTTGTTGGATACCCATAATTGAAACCGATGGCTCTATCCCAATTATTAGTGTCTTTTAAACCTTTTAATGAATCATCTTTTAAAAGCTCTTCGGTTTCGTTTCCTGTTATTACTTTAACATATCCTTTATCATAGAAAACTGAATTTACACCATTAATATCAAAATATGAATTTTGCGTTGACGCTCCATTGAACACACCTATTGTGCCACTTGGAGAAGTGTCTGTACTTGTATAATCATTCCAGTCAAGTTTTGCAATAGTATATGAATTTGAAACCTTAAGATTGCTTGTTTCATTGTTTGTCGCACTAACAAAGGCATACATGTTTGCATCAATATAGGTTGCAACAGAGCCTGTTGCATAAGTGTAATTAATGTAAGCATTTGTGTAATATGTTTGATTATCTTCGTTTTTTGCACTTGTATAATTTGCAATTGCAGAAATAGTTCCACCATCAGCAGCACGATAAATCATGTCAAGGCTTGTATAACTTTCAGCAATAAGTCCACTAGTCATTTGACCTACAATACCACCCATAGTAACGGTGCTTGTTCCACCAATTGACATTGAGCCATTTACACCAATACCATAAATAATACTATTGCCATTCATTGTATCAACAATTCCACCATAAGTTGATTTTACTGTTTTATTGTTGTCGTCTGAATTGATATTGTCATCATCATATTTAATGTTAAAGTTTATACCTGAAATTGATGACCAACCTGACATGCTCGATATTGAACTGTCAAGGTCGTAATCTTCAAAATTGCCAATCACTGCAACATTCACTAAATCTTGTCCACGCATATTGTCCAAAGCTTTTGCGTTATAATAAATAATTTCATAACCGCTGCCATTTCTCTTTTCATCTGTTGTAAAATAAGAATCTTTTGGATTTAATTTGTTAATATTAGCATGCCAATCGCCGTCTTTATTCATCCAAGTAGTGAATTCTGACTTGTTTGTTATATAACTTAATTCTTGTATCGCCTTTAGAATGTGAGTCAAATTGTCAGTAGTACCATATCCTTTGTTTGATTTTGTAGAGTAACCGATATCAATTCCTTTCTTGTCAAAAGCAAGACAAACAGCAGAACTATAATAATTGTTAGAACTACTTATTGAGCCAGCACCTACTAAAGCATAAACTTTATTGTCTGCTGCTAAACGAGCATTGTGGGAAGTGGTTGCACTATAACAATTGTTCAAAGTTGGTTGTACTGCTTCGTTACCATTACTACTATTAATATTTCCTATAATTCCACCAAAATAATAATTTTGTAGAGTAGTAGTACCCGATTCTTTATAATCAACAAAAACATCTCCATAGTTGTAAACATTTGATACTGAAATAGCTTGGTTTGTGTCACCTACTGTTCCACCAACATATACATTTGTATTTGTGGTTGGTTTTTGAATTATGATTTTTCCACCAAAAATTGAGTTTTTAATATTTACAGCAGAGTTTTCTATGCTACCAAATATACCACCAGTATAAGTATATAAGGTTTCTGTTTTTCCATCCAAATTAATTTTAATATTTCCTGTATAAGCATTTGTGCTTTCAAATGTTGTTGAAGATTTTGGACTATAATATCCAACTAACCCACCAACATAGTAAGCGTTTGGATCTTTTGAATCTAAATCTTTAGCATTAACAGAAATGTTTACATTTGAAAGAATTGATTTTCCAGAAGTACTTGAGATATTGTTTGAACTGTAACCGATAAGCGAACCGACAGCAACATCATTCTCGTTAGAATTTGCAACTATACCTTTATCACCATTCAATACTAATGAACTTAAAGATGTAATATTTGAGTTGTAACCTATAACACCACCATAAATTGCATTTGGAATACTTGTGCTAGTGCTATCACTATTTATAGTTATATTTCCGCCAATATTTGGAGTAATTTCAAAACCTGAAATTGAAGTTTGAACATTGGAGTAACCAATAAGTCCGCCTAAATTTGCTTTTTCAATATTAATTTCCGCATTTGCATAAATATTTGTTGTAATTTTAGTTTTTACGGAATTACTTTCGCCTACAAAAGAAATAGTATTGCCACCCTCAATTTTTCCAAATATTCCTCCGGCATATACTGCATTTGCTTCTGAATTCAAGACTAGATTGATTGAAGTGTCGAATTGACTTGATACACCAAAGCTGTTTAAGTTTTCAACTTTTCCTACAAATCCACCGATATTTATTTCACCACTTCCAATTGTTGATAAAGTTGCACCATTTAAAACAGAGTTTATTTCTATTCTTAAATCTGATTTTGGTTTGTCGCTTTCAGAATCCACGTTTTTGCTTACACTACCAAAATATAATCCAAGATTTACATTTCCAATATTTACATTTCCAATAGAGCCTTCATTGTTTGTTATTGAAATTTGAGCAATTGCATCTTGCTTTGTTTTAACTAAAACATTTCTAATAAACATAACAGAAGTTTCACTGTCTTGGACTGCTGTTCCGGCAATTAAACCTGCATTGATAGAAGTGCTTTGATTTTCATTTTGTATAGATAAAGCTCTACCAGTTACAGAACTAGTATCAATAGTCAATGAGTTGATTTGGCTTGATGTCAAAGTTGGAGCAATAAGCCCTGCAGATAAAGAACTTCCTGTTGCTTTTATAACAACTCCATCCAAAATGTAAAGTTCAAGTCCGTCAATGCTTGCACCTGTTATACCACTTGAAGAAATCAATCCGCCAGTGATTACACTTTGTCCATCACTATCGTAAACAACATGTGTATTTGTAATTGAAAAACCAGTAGAAGTTGAAGTGAAAAGTGAGTCATTAATAATCATCCTTACTTGTCTATTTTCGGATTGAACTATATATTCTTCACTAGAAATAATCGAACCGCCAAACCCTGTTATATCATAATCCTTTTGGTATAGATAAAGAGGTATGTCTTTTATTGTTTGATCATTTTCAGATGTATAGCCTCTTACCACAACAGTAACTGTTGGATTTTGCATCATAGTAGTTAAGGCTTTTCTAATGCTTGCTTCATAAGCATCAAGATAAATAACAGAAGGATCAGCCAAAGAATATTTTATTTCAGGGAAAATTCTATCTGCAGAGTGTGACCAATTTTCTACTGACCAAACACCACTATTTAAGAAGACTTTTTGTGTTGCTTGATATCCAATTGTCCCTCTTGTGTAAGTATAGATTCCTTCAACCATGTATGTATATTGTGATTGTTCGCTGTTATTAGTGCTAGACCAACCATCATACAAGTTTATTTTGACTAAATTTTCTCCATAACTTGCTGCAAATTTGTAATCTTGAACATAACCTACTGATGCTGAAATAGTTGTAGATTCTTCACCTGTTGCACCTTCTTTTCTCGCACCCCAGAAACTTATAGCCGTTGAAAGCGATACATTTTCATTTGCTCCTCCAACAAATTGATAAACAGTTTGTGCAAGTTCTTCTTGTGAATAATTTTCTCCCGTAGCATAATCAATGTTTGAGAAGAAGTTTATTGCATTTGAAGCAAGGAAAGCAACTCTATCATTGCTTTTAGCGATAGTTCCAATCATACCACCACTATTTTTTGCTTGACCATCTTTAGACGCACGAACATCACCAGTAGAATAAACCTCGTTGAATAAAAATCTTGTATATTGTTCTGTTGCAATTTTGTCGATATCAACTAGATAACTTCTTGCCAATGATAAATCTGTTTCTCCAACAATACCACCAGCACTATCGGCAGTTGTTGAAATAACATTTAATTTAGAATATGCAACATTTAAAGTTCCAGAGCCTATTTGTCCAATTAAACCACCAATAGCACTTTGATCATATTGTCTTTGTTCGGTAGGAGAAGGCATAAATAAATTTAAAATCCCCCTCTCAACATCTTTGCCTGTTTCATAGTAACTATAGATGTTGTTTTCAATTGCTAATTGAACACTTTTTTCATGCTCTGCAAAAATTTTAGACAAGTAGCCAAAAGATTGTCCAATAACACCACCGGCATAATTTTTTGTTGTAACAATGTGAGAACTGTTTGAGGATGATGTGCCTGCCACAGTAAGACCTGCATCTTCAATAAAAGTCTGATGAGCAGTCAACCCAAACAATCCGCCGACAACCTGTCCTGTAATATTGACAGTGCCGTTGACCTTGATATTATTAACATTAAATGTTGGAGATTCTGTATATTCAAAGTAACTTAAAGCATTATCATAAATATCTACGTAGCCAGCAACACCACCAGCGTAAGAATAATTTAAAACACTGTTATAAATTGAATCGTTTCCGGTAAATACATAGTTGTAATTTAAAGTTTTTAAAACATTCGTTCGATTTTGATTTATTTGAGTTAAATTATAATAAGTATTCGATGAAGATGCACTTGAAGCAAAACGAACTGCTTGAACAGATGGATTTGTAATTGCAATATTTTTCAATCTTGAAGAATTGGAAACAAGACCAGCAAGTCCCCCAACAAAGTTTTTACCTTGTACTTGAGCATTGTTTGAATAGTTTATATCGAGATTTATGATTAAACTATCTTTAATATACCCTGCCACTGTTCCTACAAATAATACATCTGGAGCTAGAAGATTCGAACTAACTTCAACGTTTAAATTGACTATTCTAGGAGTATTGCTTATTTTGTTTTGAGCATTGTATATTGGCTCAATTGATTTAAAAAGTCCATATGACAAACTTTGTCCATTGTAAGATAAACTTAAATTGCTTATTGTAAACCCATTACCATAAAGGTTTCCTGCAAATGCCCTTTGTGTTGAAGGCAAAGTTATAGTTTGTGCACTAAATGCACTCATATCTATGTCATCAACAAGTCTATAAGTACCGAAAATTGTTTTTTCATTATATTGATTTTGTATAGCAGTAGAATTGCTACTTCCAGTAACTTCTATAAACTCTTCCGCATTTCTAACAATAATTGGATTGTTTTCTGAACCATAAGTTGTTTTAATAACTTCATTTTGAATTACAATTTCACCATATGGTAAAACATATTCTCCGCTTTCATTATCAACAAAACTCTTGTATCTATAAGAAATAGAAATCATGTCTGGTTCAATAAGTTTTAATCCTTCTGTTCCTTCTTGAGCAGAAGTTGTATCCATTGCCCAAATGCCATCATCATTTCCGTAAGTTGAGATTGCAAAGCCATAGAAATAATCTTCTTCGCCTGGGTCTGGGACCATTAAAACATTGGTATCGAAATCACTTTCTGTGCTAGAACCACTTGACGAATCATTTTCAGAATAGTCTTGATTGTAATAATAACAATTTAAATATTCTCCATTTGCCAAAAGATTTCCTGTTTCATCTACACCAGAGAAATTCATTTGAGAAAACTTTTGATTTTCGATTTGAGATGCTGAATAGCAATTTTCAACATATCCTTCATTTCTATAAACAAAACCAGATGCAAGATAAACTTCATTTGTTCCGTTTGTGCTTGAAATTTTGATATTTGAATAACTATCTTTAATTTCAGCGTCACTATTGTTAGTCAAAACAAAACCTGAAATTACACACAAACTTGATTTTATTTCTGACCCTAACCTTGCATAAATATTTTCATCATTCACGGCATCTTGTTTAACGCCTTCAACATAACTTGTGATTATACAGCCATTGTTTACACCAACAAATCCTGATGCGTATGCTTTTGATTCGTTTTTCGTTTGTCCTTTATTTTCCATTGCTAAATTTTTAACAAATGATGCAGAAATATTTTTCTGATTTTCAAGAACAAACCCTGCAACTTGACCTTGTGCTACAATGCTAAAAGTTTCAAGCTCTACATATCTAGCAGAAATTTGATTTGGCAAAATTGTTGAAACATTACCAAGTTCAATAACTTTATCTCCACCTACTCTAGAATTTGTAATATTTCCGTTATTTGATAAAACAAAGCCTGCAACTTTTGAACTCCATGAAGAAGTTTCTTGCATATTGACAACAGTTGAATTTCCTGATTTATATGTCACAACCAACCCGGTTTGAGTAGATTTTTTATAAGTTGCACTTTCATTTAAACCACTACTTCCCAAAGCATATTGGTCGGTATAATATGAAACCACTTCACAATTTGTAATTATACCATTATTTTGAATAGCAAACCCTGCGATATTAATATCTGTAAAGTTGTTTACATTAACAGAAATGTCGCCACCATTATAAAGATTAACTCGAACATTTTTCAATGTAGTATTTTCACTAACATTGTTAAACAAAGCAAGATTTAATGTTCCGCTTTGGCTTTCAGTATCAAAAGATCTTATAAAAATCGTATGACCATTGCCATCAAAACTTGAAATATATTGAGTATCAAAAGGAGTATAATTATCAAGAACTATATCGTTCATTAATATATAATTTTGAGCATCACCACTTTCGCTTTCTGCTAAACTTAAGAAATCATCAACATCTTCAATAAGCAAAGGCAAATCTTCATCTGAATATACTTTTGTTTGCAATGTTATAAAAGTTTGATAAATGCTTAATTCTCCATTAACAGTAACATAATTTCTTATCATTATTTGTTGAGAAGTTTGTGTTGAATTTTTTGCATAGATGTTTATTCTTCCACCTTCAACTTCAATTACAAATGGTGTATTAATGCCTGATGAAGAAACTGGTACAAAAGTATTTGTGCCAACCACATAGTAGATTCTTTCTGCAAGAGAAATTTCTTTATAAGTTGCATTTATGCCTTCACCTTCTTTCTCAACATTTATCAAATAACTATCATTATTAGATGAAGCATTTTCAGGGTAATAATGATTTTCTTCCAAAAATTCTCTTGCATCCATAATTTTTTCGTAAGCACTTATAGAAGCCGTATCAGAAGTATCATAAGACAATGTTTCTGGATTAAAAACATATTTATAATCAAGTGTTTGAGGAACATTGATATAAACATCTAATGTGCCATCTTCTGCATTTTCCAAATAACTTGCATTTTCATCTATTTTGAAATCTACAAGGGTAACTGTTGCAGTAGTCTTTTTAGTTTCAACTTGATTATTAATTTTTCTTATCACATTGGCATTAACATAAAATCTGTTATCTTCTCCTTCAGCCTTTGCCAAAATACTTGCGTATAGTCTATATGTATAAATTCTTTTGTTTGTAGTGTTATCAATTTCTTCACTAATTTTTACATAATCTATTCCTTGCTCCGCATTTGTAATATTAATACTTTCAACTTCTTGATCAATATTTACAGAGATTTTAACTTCTGCACTGCCACCTTTTGCAAGTAAGACATTATCAGAACCATCTATTGTTATTGTTGGCTCTGTCAAATATGAAACAAAGATATATGAATAAACATAATCAATTTCTTCACCTTCGCCCGTTTCTTCGTTGTTTACAAAGTAAGCTACACGCAAAGCGATGGTCGTATCTTGAGGAATCGCATTAAAAGTTGCCAAGAAATACAAGTTGTATTTATAATCTTCATCATCAGGTGTATATCTAAATCCATTACCATTTGGATTGCTTTCAAATTGAATTTCATCGGTTGTTTCGAAAATGTTTGATTTCCCTTCTGATTTTACAACCGGTCTAAAAGTGACAGCATCTGCAATTATTCCATTTTCATATGTAACTTCCATGTAATCATAGTAAGAGTAATCAGGATTTACACTTACTTGCACTATAGATGATGTCCTTGGTGCCATAATACCAGTGGTAGTTGTTTCAGTTGTATATTCTACTTTGTTTGATGTGTAACTTGCGTTTTCTACTTTATAATTTGAAATATCTACTTTTGCAATATCTTGTCTATCCGCGTAAAGAGTAAGTTGATTTGAAGACAACTGACTGTTTGAAACAAATTCAACTTTATATTCTTCTCGGCCAGATATTTTAGATTTGTAACTATTTACAATTTCAAATCTAAAATTGTATTCTTTTGTTTTTATTTCGCTTGTTCCATCATTGACAATAATTTCTGACCTTGTAACTTGAATAACTTCTTCTTTGTTTTGATTTTCAAAAATGTAAATATTATTTTCTGCTGATTTTAATTGCAATTTTATTTGAGTATTGTTGGCTCCTACTTGATAAATAACAGGAGAAATTTCATCGTTTACATCTGTTGTCTTCATTGTTGCCATAATTGTAGCAACTGAAGAAGGTGAAATGGAAACATAATCACCTGTGTAACCAATTTCAATAGCACCATCAATAGGTTGAACAGAAATCGAAACACCAACTTTTTCTTTTACAACATCCAATAAATTGCCTTCTGTAATATTCAACTCTGGATAAATAATCATATTTAATCCAACTTCCCCAAGTGAAGTTACGTTAAATACATTACTAGAAATTTGTTGAAGACTTACTTGAGATTTTCCTTCATCTAGCGATTGTGACGCATAAGTGAATTTATCAACTGTTTCAAGATTAAATTCAGTAGCATCATTGCCGAGATAAACGCTTGTTGTCATTAAATTAACAACAAATTGTTTAGATTTTGTTTTTTGAAGATTTATTGTAGTATTGATTCCGTTTACATATTCTTCAGAACTTGATGATGTTTGAGAAATAACAACCAAACTACTTAACGCTTCTTTTACGGAAGCATTAAGTTTAACCTTGTTTGCAACATCATGCTTTGAATATAAATTTAAATCAAAATCTTTACTACTTAATGATTGAACATAGATTTCAGAATTAGATACTATTAAATTAGAAGAACTTGAATTAATAATAATATTATCATTATCAACCCCAAGCAAATCTTTAACTAAAATAGTATTCAATTCTTTATAATCTTGCAACTGACTTGAAGTCAAACTTGAAAGATCAACATCAATTTTGTTAAGGAAGAAATAAATTGTTTGTCCGTCCGTTAAAGATTTGTAAAGTTTTGTTGTACTATCTTGCAACACGCCTTGTTGTAGCGATATGCTTGAAACTTTTTCATCTTGATAAAAATGTTGTAGATATTCTTTTCCACCATTTATATTGGCATTAAAGCCCGAATTGCCACTTGAAATAAATCTATCTGAATTTTTTTGAATTAATGATTGATAACCGCTTTCATTATAATAAGAGATATAACAGTTTGTAAATGTAACGTTAGAAGAAACGCCTTCACCGCTTTCAACTAATCCCTGCCCTACAAAATTATTGAGAGTATTTAAATTATCAATAAGAGCAAAACATTCGTTGAAAGTTAAAACACCGCTACCAGAAATTGTACCTACTAATGCACCTTTCGTGCCTGCCTTTAATCTTGTATTTGATTGGTCTGATTCAAGATTATAATCATAAGCATAAACTTGAAAGATTTCTTTGTCGCCAGAGAGAATTTCTTCACCTATTACACCGCCAACTACTTTTCCTGTAAAAGTATTTTTAAGATATGCTTCATCTTTAGAAGAGTCTAACAAATTATAAAATTCAACTCGACAACTTTCAATAGTTCCTGTGTTTTTACCAACAATACCGCCAACCGTACTATTATTAGTATCGCCGTTTATAATTAAACCTAAAACTCTACTATCCTTAATAAGTCCGCTATTTTCTCCTACAATTCCGCCAACATATGAAGAACTTGAAGAATTTGATGTTAAAACACTACTATTTAAACCATTTGTGTCAACAACTACATTTTCAATGTTTCCTTTGTTTATGTTTGCAACAAAACCATTTCCGTTTGTTACATTTCCATTAAACTTAACATTTTTTATAGTTCCGCCTTCTGTGCCAGATTTTGAAATAGTGTTTGCAAAATTCCCGCCATTTAAAGAAATTGTTTCATCCCCACTATTTCCTTGCAATCCACCTGTAAAATCCTTAAAGAAACTGCTTGACGACTCAATAGAAATATCGTTCATTAAAGTATAGAAATAACTTGAATTTTTTAAATCTTCGCTACTATAAACTCTATAAGCATGAGCAAAACTTAATCCATCTGCTACCAATATATCATAGCAGTGGAAGAAATTTTCAAAACTAATTTCTTCTCCTAAATTGTTTATAAAGAAAGCATTTTCTACAAGCCATTGATAGTTTGTAAGTTGTGTGCCTGATTTTAAAGAGTTTAAATTTATAAGGTCTAAATATCCATCGACAATTTCATCATTAGAATTTCTATATTTATATTTAATTGTATTATTGTAAACAGCATCACTTGGGAAAAGATACAATTTCCCTTTTTCCCCTTTGGTAATTGTTTCCGAAAGGTCTACTCTTATTCTATTGTTAGCCATGCTTGTTAGACTAACCATATTACTTGAATTGCCACTTGAATCAATGACAAAATAACTTACTCCACTATCTTTTGCATTTGTAGGGCTGGTCTTTACAAGCAACGTTTTTGAAGATTGATTTGAATTTTGTATCTCGAAATAAATTCCATCTTCATCAACTCCATCTACAATCAATTCTTCCACTCTATCTGCATTTATAATTGTAAAATCCAAATTGACTGAATATGGTGCAGTTTTTACTTCTCCTAAAATTGTGTCTAATTTGTTATCTGTGCTTGAAATAAAATATTGAATTTGCAATGAAGAGTTAAAATATTGTTGCAAATTTGTCGTATAAGCCAAAATCACAAATTGCATGTAATTTTTAGAAATATTTACATTTGTGATGTCAAAATATTTATTGCTATAAACTTCCCCATTTTCGTCTTGCCATACAATAGTGTTATTGGAATCAATATACCCGTTAAGTTTAACGCCATCAATTTCAGTAACGAAATTAAAGTTGTTTTTTGCTTTGTAAGATACTTCTGCAACAGAAAAATTGATTGTTATAGTTTTAGTAAAATCTTCAATATTTCCAACAGAATCTTGAGCATAAATTGAAAAACTTTTTTCACTTGCAGTCAAGTGTGTGATTGCTTCGTAAGATTCAACAAGCATAACTCTATAAAGGCTAGTTTCTTCCCCATTTCCATTTATGCCTGTGTAAACAAAAACAATGTATGTATAACCAACTTTTGTCGTTTCAATATGCTCACATCCGAAATTTGTTGAAACAATATTGCTTGAATTTTCTGCACTGTTTATAATTTCAATTTTACCATTAGTTGAATTAAACCTGTTTACAAAGTTTTGAAGTTGAGTTTCGTAATTTTCTTCTAAACCTTCATTGTAAACAAAATCTAAAAATTTCATTTCAATGTCAGCTACAGCAGAGATCTCTGTGATAGTTTTATTGAAATTGTGAGTAATTGGCAAAGTTTTCCCATTTTTTATCATTAAAACTGACTTTGAAAGACTTGCATTTTCAACTAATTGCAATTCCCCATTTTTAAGAACAAACAAATCTTGGTCTTCTTTTTGCATTGTCACATCGTTTGTTTGGTTTTCAACCTTTACATTTGCATCAGTTAATGGATAAACAATATTGAATTTAATTTGGTCACTCACTGCCCCATTTTCATGTTCAAAAACAAAATATGTTTCATTGTTTGTTAACCCCAAATATTGTGAGTCAAGTTCAAAATCTACTGTAAAAACAACACCTTCGCCATCTTCTGTTTTGCGAGAAAAACTTAAGTTGGAAATTTTGATGTAAGGATAAGGATTGCTAAACGAAGAAACACTTATTCCATCTAAACTTGTTTGCCCTTTAAGAACAAATTCAATTGTATTTTTTAAACTTGATGAACTATTTATAAAAATTTCATCAATAGGATTTTCAAAAACAATTTCATTTGTTGTTTTAACAAGTTTTATATTTTGCACTAAAACTTTTACATTTGGATTATCAACGGATTCAATTGTAATGTTTATTCCATTAAAAATTGAAGTTTCCTCTTCCTCTAGGAATTGAGTATTTGCTCTCATATAAATTTCATGATTAAGAATTGAATTTTGAGTGCTTTCGATAGTATTAGAAACAAAAGCACCTTTCCCATCCCAAGTCAAATCTATAGGAGTGTATGCGCCATTTGATTTTGTAAACATTTCAACATAACATAAATCACTTACGTGAGAAGTAGTTGTTGCAACCGAAATTTTAATTTGACCACTTGCTCCAATTACTGTATCAGGAGTTAAAGCAATCTTGTAAAGTTGACCAAACCCACTATTTACAGAATAACTTGAATAAAGAGTTTGTTGACTTATGGTGGCATCAATATTATCTTTTGTCACAAGCATTCCGTTTATTTGTTCTTTTGCATCAACTTGCAACACTCCTAGATTTAGCGAATCTGTGTCAATCTCATAATTAAATTCTTTATAGCCAATTTTAAAAGAAATTTGGTAGAGTCCATTAATATCAACTGAATTGCCTTCGTCATCTTGTTTATCCAAATTTGCTCTTACGCTAAATTCATAAAGCCCATTTTCTGCCGAAACATTTTCAGAAACAACAATCAAATCGTCGCAAATTTCACCTTTGTCATTTTTTACAACCGCACTTATGGAAAGGCCACCCACATATTTAACTGCAACATAACCAACATCTTCTCCATTTTCTCCAATATTTGGAGTAATTGATAATGTTACGATTTTATTATCGTCTGGCATAGTGGACAAAAATTGATAACTTTCAGTTTTTGTTTTTCTTGCACCAATATCAACTTCGTCAGTCGTAATTTTATCAAGACAAGTTAAAGTTACTTTTCCACTAACTCCCAAATGTGTTGTTGCAACAAGTGTAATTTCACTTCGATTAAAATTTTCAGGCAAACTTAAGATGTTTTCACTTATTGTCGCCCCATTTAATTCTTGAAGCCCATTGTCTTCAAAAGACCAAACAACTTCTTTTCGATTGCTGGTTGCAGGTTCGAAATTGAAAAAGTCGTTTGCATCTAAAACTACAGTTCCACCTTTTATTGCAAATCTATCACTTTTGCTTTCAACATCTTCGTTTTTATTTGTGATGGAAACAACTTCGCTATAAACTTCTACATTTATGTATTTTTGTACTTTTCCTTGCTGAGTAGTCAAAACAAGTTGAGTTTCACCTTCGTTTAATCCTTCAACGACAACTTGCCCTTTTCCATCTGTTGAATAGGTTACCGAATTGACTTTAGCTATGTCTTTATCTGTAAAATAAGGAGTTTGAATTGTTGTATCATCAGCTCCAGTGATTTGAAAAGAAACAACGCTGGTAGGATCGTTGTTTGGATCATTGAGTTGAATGGAAACATTTTGAGATGCAACTTCCAAATTAATCTTTGGAGAACCGCAAGCAGAAAGTATGCTTGCGCCAAGCATAACGAAAACACTTAAAAGTCCAATGACAAACTTTTTCATTTTTCCTCCTTGTTTAATATTTGTAATTTACGAAATATTAAACCTTTTACGCGACAAAAACAAGAACTTGTCGCTCTTTATAAAAAGTATACTTTTTATGTAAAAAAATGTCAAATAAATGAAAAATAAAAATAAATATATTTTTAATAAAAAAATAATAAAATTTAAATAAAGAATTAAATAAAAAATAAAAATTGCTCAAAAAAATTTAAAAAAATATAATTAATTTTTAAAATTACAAATATATTAAATCCATTTAAAATAAAAGCAAAAAATTATTTTTTACGATTTTTTTATTATTTTTTATGATTTTTTTATTATTTTTTTATAAATTAATTAATTTTAAATATTTTTCTTAATTATTACTATTTTTTTTCTTATTTTGATAATGAAAAAAATTTGAAAAAAAATTATTTTATGATAAAATACTTTTATGAGAAAAATATTAAGTTTAACAAGAAAAGTTTGTGAAGAGTATTCCCTTATAGAAAAAGGAGATAAGATTGCTATCGGAATTTCAGGTGGTAAAGATAGTCTGTCTTTGCTATATGTTCTTTCGCAATATAAAAAATATATTTTAAATGATTTTGAAATTGTTGCTATAGCAGTCGATTTAAGTGGTGGCAAAAATGATTATTCAAAAATCAAAGAGTTCTGTGAAAATTTAAATGTAGATTTTATCATTGTTCCATCAAATGTTTTTGAAATAGTTTTCGAAATAAGAAAAGAAAAAAATCCTTGTTCGCTTTGCGCGAATTTAAGAAGAGGACTTTTAAATAGCAAAGCAAAAGAACTGGGTTGCAACAAAGTTGCCCTAGGTCACCATAGAGATGATTTGATAGAAACATTTTTGTTGTCATTGTTTTTTGAAGGAAGAATGTCTACTTTCAAACCATCATCTTACCTTTCTCGTACAGATATAACTGTAATAAGACCACTTCTTTATTGTGAAGAAAAGGACTTGGCAAAAGAGAGTATCAATTTTCCTGTTTTAAAAAATTTATGCCCCGCAGACAAAAACACTCAACGCGAAAAAGCAAAATCAATTCTTGCGACTCTTGAATCTCTGTATCCAAATTGCAAAGAAAAATTGTTTAACGCGATCATTCATAAAGAAAGATACAATTTATTTTAATAAATATAATAAAAATGCGAAAATTTAAAGAAATTTATTTAAAAATAAATAAAAAATGCTAAAAAATTGACATTTTTTATTTATTTTTTTAAAATTATTAAAAATTGATTAAGGAGAAATAATGGTTACACTAGTTGTTTTAGATGGATTTGGAATTAAAAAGGAAAAGTATGGGAATGCAATTGCCTGTGCTGGAACACCAAATCTTGATAAACTTTTAAAACTTTATCCACACACAACTTTGCTTGCAAGTGGAAATGCAGTTGGTTTGCCAGATGGACAAATGGGAAACAGCGAAGTTGGGCATTTGACTTTGGGTGCGGGAAGAGTTGTATTGCAAGATTTAGAAAAAATAAACAAAGCAATAGAAACAAAGCAATTTTTTAAAAATGAAAATCTTTTAAAAGCAATAAACCACGCAAAAAAATACAAAAGTGCTCTGCACATAATGGGACTTTTATCCGATGGTGGTGTGCATAGTCATATTAATCATTTATTCGCGATTTTAGATTTAGCAAAAAATTTAGATTTAAAAAAAGTTTTTGTTCATGTTTTTACAGATGGAAGGGACACTTTTTTCAATAGCGGGAAATCATATATTCAGCAACTACAGAAAAAGATAGAAGGAACTTCTTTCAAAATAGCATCTATATCGGGCAGGCTTTATGCTATGGATAGAGAAGAAAGATATGATAGGCTTGAAAAAGCATACAACACTTTAATTTTTGGCGAAAATTACCAAAACAAATCAGCAATTGAAATTATGGATGAAAATTATGCAAATGGCATGTATGATGAATTTATCAAACCTACATTGCTTGAAAAAGATGGGACAATAAACAACAATGACAGCGTTATTTTTTATAATTTTCGTTCTGATAGAGCAATAGAGCTAACAAGAGCAATAACAGATAATAAATTTAACAAATTTAAAACAAAAAAGATCAAAAACCTATTATTTTCAGCAATGGAACTTTATAGTGAAGATTTTTCAAACCTTAACATAATTTATCCCCCTCAAGTTATAGAAGACAATTTATCTGCAATTTTGTCAAACAATGAATTAAAGCAATTTCATTTGGCAGAAACCACAAAATACGCACATGTCACTTTCTTTTTTAACGGCACAATAGAAAAACCATACAAAGGAGAAGATAGATTTTTAATAGAAAGTTTAAACACAAAAGACTTTTCATATTACCCAAAAATGAAAGCCATAGAAATAACAGAAAAAGCTTTGGATGCTATTGCTTCTGCAAAATATGATTTTATTTTAGTTAACTATTCAAATGCTGATATGATCGGTCATACTGGAAATTTTGAATCAACAAAAGAAGCCATAAAATGTGTAGAAAAACAAGCATATGCTTTGGCTCTCGCAACTATTATGGCTGGTGGTGATTGTATTATAACGGCTGACCATGGCAATGCTGAAGAAATGTTTGATAGACAAGGCAACAAAATCACATCTCACACAACAAATCCTGTTCCTTTTATTTTGGCAAGCGAAAATCATAAATATGAAAAATTATTAAAAAATGCCTCCATTGCCAATGTTGCACCAACCGTTTTAAAACTTTTAAATATTGAAATACCTTCTACTATGGAAAAACCACTGTTTTAAACAGTGGTTTTTTTATTTAATCTAAAGTTCTTTTTCTTAAGAATTTTTGATTTTTTTATGTTTTTTATGTATTTTTTATTCGTTTTCAACAAATTTTGAACTGAATTTATATTTATTTTGGCTTTTGCTATTTTATTTTTTTGTTTCTTTTTTTTGTTGAATAATGCACCGAAATCCATATTTTCGAGGTCAAAGGAATGTTTTGTTTTTCTTATTTTTTCTATTCTTTTCGGTATACTTTTTTCACTAACTGGCAAAACCGGCTTATCTTTCCTTTCTCTAAACTCAACTTGGTCGTAAGGTATAGAAATTTTATTACGCTTTAATTGGTCGTACACAAGTTCCAAGACATCATAATAAACATCCCAATAATCTTCACTATCACACCAGCATCTTGCGACAAATTCTATACTACTGCTTCCAAGTGCATTAAGTCTACAAAAAGGAGCAGGATCAAGCATGACATTTCCATTACTAACAATACAATCTAAAATCAGCTTTTTTACTTTTTCTACATCGCTTTCATATGCTACTGTAAACTTCCACTCAACTCGCCTTGTTCCGCACGTGTCATAATCAACAACAGAATTATTTACAATTGTTGAGTTTGGAATTGTTATTCTTTTATTATCACTTGTTACAATAGTGGTATATA
Organism: uncultured Clostridia bacterium; assembly: GCA_944384485.1. Lineage (GTDB taxonomy): Bacteria > Bacillota > Clostridia > Christensenellales > UBA1242 > Caccovivens. Next base: position 2,470 of record CALWTO010000047.1, on the reverse strand, counting down.
AGAAACTTATTTGTATAACTTTTCCTTCTTGCCCATCTACAGAAATATAATCACCCTTTTTAAACATTTTAGAAGAAACAACAATAAGTCCATTCGCAACATTTGCTATATTGTTTTGCAAAGCAAGCCCAACAGCCAATAACAAAGCACTCAAAGCTGTAATTAAGCCTGTGATTTGAATTCCAATAATTGAAAGCAATCCTAAAACCAAACATAAATATAAAACAACTTTAATTATTCCAATAACAAAACCTAAAGCTATTTTTTCTATTCTTGTTTTATTTAAAATTCTTTTCGTAATGTTAATCACTATCTTTATAACAATTATACCTAAAAATAGAACTGCAAAGAACAAAATTATGTTCCAAACATTCGTTTCAAAAAATGTGACTATGTCATTCCAAATTTGATTCCAATCCATATTAACCTCTTTTGAATAATTAATTATAACATATAATTAAGCATTTTTAATTATTTTTTTTGCCTTTATAAAAGAAAAACGAAACCATAGCTATAAGCCATACGGCACCTATAAACAAAATGAAAATTAGAATATAATTAGTTTCTTCTGGGTTATCATTTGTTATTACTGCGTTTTCTCCCAATTCGAATGTCACTTGCAGATCTTCCTCTCCAAGTTTTATTTTATAGATAGAATTGCTTATTTTAGTTACTGAACTTTCTATTAAACCATCATTTCCATAAATATAGACATTCTTTATATAGCTACCTTCTGGCAATGAAGAAATAGTTAACAAATAGTAATATTCTCCATCTTCTTCTGCAAATTCATATTGAGTTTCAACGTCTGTATTAGTTATTAAAACATTAGGTAAAATGTAAATATTTACATTTATTTCAACATCTCTATCCGGCATTACAAATTGATAAGTGTTTTCATTTGTCTCCAAAATTTCGAGTCCACCACTTTCTTCTATTGAAATGATTTTATAATTTGTTAATATTGTAAATTTCAAAAAAACTGTTTGGCCAAAATATTCATTTTCCGCACTCAATTGATACTCAATTTCTTTATTAACAACAACATCTATACTGTGTTGTAATAACTCTACTGTATCCACTTGAATGTTTACATCTTTGCCTGGCATATAAAATTCCACTGTTTTATTATCTATTTGATAATAAACTACATCAACGTCAAATGTAACTTGCAGCTTTTTGTTTTCAGCCAAATTTTCGACTTGTAATGTTACTAATTTTCCTTCATAACTCGTTTCTTCACTAATATTAAGTTGATCTTCTAAAGTTATATCTTCAAAAGCTACTGTTATATTATGTTTTGCGCCAATTGTAACTTCGCATAATTTTTGATTTGTACTATCATCTAAATATAATTGTTCATCCACTATTTTGCCATCAGTAGAAATTATATAAAATTTATAAATCCCATTTTGGCTTGAATTATTAAAAGTAACAGTTTGTTCACAACTAATTATTTCTCCAAATGTTTGCCCGCCGTCTTTGCTAACTGCATAGGCATATGTCATATCATCAAACATATCTGTTGCATCAATATTGATTGTAACTTTGGTTATATCTTCGCCATTTTTTTCCACTGCCATCTTTATTTTTTTAATATTTGGATTTACAAAATCATTTACTTCAATTGTAGGAACAGGTAATTCATAAATAACTTGCCAACTTTCATCATCATTGCTAAAATACATTTGATAATTTTGAACGGTTCGATCTTCATAAAAACCTGTTGAAGTACTTTCATTTCCGCCCATTAAAAAGTAAGATCTTATATATTTATCTATAAGCATATCTTTTTCGGCATCACTATAGCCTGAAAGGATGGGGTCGTTCCATGTAGTATCAAGACCATACCAATGACCATATATTTTTACGTAACTCCACATATGTCCTTCATTTACTCTAGTCGAAGGATTATATGAATAACCCGCACAAACATAATTTGAAATATTTAATCCATCCAATAAATATTGAACAGCATATGAATAGCCATCGCATACCGCCAAATTATTAACAAGAGCACCATAACCAGTATGAACAAAGTCTTTGTTAGTAGTTATATCATAATCAACATTTCTTACTATGTAATCATTAATAAAACCAACAATTTCATAATCTGTCCAACTTTCATCTATTTGAGAATATATATCTTCTCTAGCCTGTCGCATTTGGTTTATCATCACAACAACTTGATCTTGGCTTGTTATTCCATCTATAAAACAATTATCAGAACTTAATAATATATCAGAGTATAAAAAATTCACATTGATGTATAATGATATACTTGAAAAATCTATATAAAACAACTCTGGATTGTCAAATTTTAAGCAGTTAGAAACACCTAACCATAATTTATAAATATCATCTTCAGGAAGTTTTTTTATTTCACTAAAATTTGAAAGCCCTTTTAAAGACAAAGAGAATTCTCCTGTTTGTATTTCGTCAAGGTTGGCTAAAAATAAATCATAAACTT
>CALWTO010000046.1 GCA_944384485.1 uncultured Clostridia bacterium | reverse complement strand
GTTTTTCCTATTTCTTCTTCTGTGTCCACATTAATATCGCATTTGACTGTTTTAAACAATTTAGGGTATTTCATTAAAAAATATACGCAAGTATCATTTGTTGCAATTCTTTTATCTGGAAAATTTGGCTCCCAATATTTTGAATACATTTGATATAGAAAATTGCCTACCTGATTTGTATTTTTCAATTTTTCAACAAATTTTTCGTCAAGATAACCTTTTCTCCTTCCCATATCAGAAGGTATCATTTTTAGCGGGATGTGACTATCTAAAACGATTTTGAATGCTTCGGGGTCGGAAGAAATATTGAAAGATATGTGGTCAGGAAAACCAGGAACTCCATAAGGAGATCCACCTTCAAAATAAATACATGGAATTTTTTCTATGATGTCAGGATGTTTTTGCAAAAGTTTGCCAAGATTTGTATGAGGGGCCAGTTCCATAATGGCAATATCACCGTCGCCTTCTTTTAATATTTTGTACATTATTTCAACAGCATCTTCTTTTATAGGTTTACGCAAAGTTGTTTTAGGCGGAATGTATCCTCCAAGTCCTTCTTTTTGGTGAATAAATTCTGCATTTGGCGAAACTCTTGTTAAAGCCTTAATTGCTCCTTTTGCCACAGGTACATCTATTTTAAAAAGATCTAGCAAGTGAAGAGCATTTCTGGTACTTTTTTGCAAACTTACATTTCCTGAGACTGTTGTTATAAGTTTCACATCTACATCATTATCGGTTAATGTCAAAATAAGACAGGCACTATCGTCCACGCCTGGATCTGTATCAATTATTACTTTAAAATTTTTTTTATTTGTTTTGTTCATTGTCATATTGCAATTATAATATATTTTTTATTGTTAACAAAACATTTTATGCAAATCGAATTAAAAATGTTTTGATTTATTTAAAATTTTAACTTATTTTATTTTATTTTATAAAAAAAATAATTATAATAAATTTATAAAAGGCAAAAGAAAAATGTTTATAGATTTACATAACCATACAACTTACTCAGATGGAAGAAAAACAGTGAAAGAAATTTTAAAGTTGGCAGAAGAAAATCATGTAAAAGTGATTTCTATAACCGACCATGATAGTATTGAAGGGGTTAAGGAGTTTTTAAATTCAAATCTTTCATTTAAAGGGATTTTTGTCTCTGGATGCGAAATTACTGTTTGCCATAAAGGATTGCCAATAGAAATTTTGGCATATGGTTTTGATTATAAAAAATTTGAAAATTTTATTATAAAGAAAAACAAAAAAGAGAACAAGCTAGGCGATTTAACAAAAGCTAAAGGGCTTTATAGACATTTTAAAAGTATTGACAAAAATTTTAATTGTGAAAAACCAGTTTTGGAAGATGAAATTTGGAGCCATCATGCAGCAACGTGGAAAGTGTTTTATAAAGGGTTAGAAAATCCTATAATTAAAAACGCAATTATTAAAGAATGTGGAGAAAAATCCACATTAAGTAGAGGATTGTTTTTAAGAAGAGGGCTAAACAACCCAAACTCAAGTTTTTATGTAGACGTTTCAAAAGTTTTTGTTAATGTTGATAAAACAATTTCGGCAATTCATAATAGTGGAGGTATTGCCGTTCTTGCTCATCCATTGTTATACACAGGGGAATTTGATGTTTTAGAAGAACTTTGGTCGAAGATAGATGGAATTGAGTGCTTTCATATTTCAGCACATGGGAAAACAAGACAACTTATAAAATTTGCTAAAAAACACAAAAAAATTATAACAGGCGGTAGTGATTTTCATGGAGAAACAAATAGACCGTTTAATTCAATGAAAATATCATATAGATACTATAAAAAAATAAAACCTTTTTTAAAAAAGGTTTATTAAAATTGTTTAAAATTTTTGATAAAGTTTATATTAACTCATATTTTAACTAACGATGTAAAAAGATACTAAAAATTTAAATTGAATTGCAACTTGTCATGTTTTTTATTGTGTACATTAAATTCGGCTATGTTGTTAACTTGATCAAATAAAAATGTTCCAAAAGTTAAACTATCATAACCACAATTTTTCTTACTCATTACGGAATTATAGTCACATGAACCATAATATGTTAAAATATTTTTTGCTTGATTTATAGTTAAATCTTTTTTTTATGTTGTAATTTCTATTTATTTTCATATTTAAAATAATCTTTTTTATCTCAAATTAAAATTATTATTTTTATAATAAAATTGTTAATTTTTAGTTATGTATTTTTTTATTTGACTAATTTTTCTAAACTTGTTCTTTTGTTAAATTTTGGTAGTAGTCTTTAATTGTTTCTTTAACTTTTTCACCGAGTTGTTTATGCCCAAGTAAAGTTAAATGCTCTCCATCTTCTCCTATATCTAAATCTAAGCCGGAAACAAAAAGATAATTATTTTCCTTTGAAATTTTTTCATATAAATTGTTTAATCGAATACTTTTTTTATTTGCGCCTTTATAATATTTTTGAGTTATTAAAGTATTTTCTTTTATTTGGCTAGGACTAATTATCATCAAATCAACTTTCAAGATGCTTTTTATTTTATTTATTAATTTTTGTAAATTTTTCGCAATTTCTTCGGCTGGTTCATCATATTGACTTTTACAATCGTTTGTCCCTAATTGCAAAATTATTAAATCTATATTATTGTATTTTTCTAAATCTTTTTCAATTGTGACAAACGCATTTCTATTTTTTAACCATTTATTTTCATGTGCAATACATCTTCCACACAATCCATTTATAAATAATAAGTTATATTGTGTCAAAGGATACCACCAGCAGTCGTGTTTCTTGTATTGCTGTGGAATAGCAGTTTTTGAATATCCGTTAATATTGGGAATATAGCCCCAAGTGTTAGAATCTCCATAGCATAAAATTTTCATAATTTTTTCCTTTTTTATTGTTATGTTTTTTAAACATTATTTCTCCGTTTCTATTTAAAATGGCGGAGAGAGGGGGAGTCGAACCCCCGATACGATTGCTCGTATAACGGATTTCGAATCCGTCTCATTCGGCCTCTCTGACATCTCTCCACATCAAATATCATTATAACATCATTTGTCTGTTTTTTCAATTATTTAAAACAATAAATAAAAAATATCCTATTTTAAAGGATATTTTTTATCTTTTTTCTCTTTGTTTTTTAAATAGCCGTAATTTATTGCAAATGCTATCATTGTAACTATATAAGCAGCAAGAGAAAAACCTAAAATGTAACAGAGTAAAAAAACTATATAAGGTGCATTCGCGTAAATAGTTGATAACAATGCCAAATGGCATGAATAATAAGGACTAATATAAAACATATTGAAAGTTTGGCCAGTTTCTATTCCACCTGCCCATTTCCAAATGAAATTTGCAAGCATTGCAATTGCAAGCATGGAAGCAAAAACGCATAATGCTTTTAAAAAAGTTTTTTGTTTAAATTCGATAGAATTTGTAGCCCAAATTAAAACGCCAATAACTACCATGCTTGAATGCCAAAGCATGGTGTGGATGCTTATAAAAATAGTGCTTGTGAAAACATCTCCGGGATATACCATAACTATGAATCCACCAAACAAAGCAAAAGTTGCGAGATATGCATACAATGAATCTCTAAATAAATTTTTCTTGCATAAGCCAGCGATGAGCATTAAATACATAGGAGTTGAGCAAAATTGAAAAGGGAAAGCATACCATTGATATGACCATGTTACTGTTTGTGTTTCTTCATTCCAATTAAAACTATAAACAAGTTGTTTCATTATTTCAAATAAGATAAGAAGGATGCCAACTGTTAAAATTGTGTATTTAACTCCTTTTTGACTTATTTTTTTTCTAAAAATAATTATTAATGCACATGCCACAATCATAATAAAAAGCCATAGAATGTGAAACCAACCAAAAATTGTTGGGGTTTGCATAGTTTTCTGAAAGGCATATATAAACTTTTCAAACAAGTTCAAAATTTTATTCTCCTTTTATATGTCTTACTTTATTTTGTTTTATTTTATTAAAAATATTAAGTCTAAATTATTTTAGCGAAAAATGACGAAATTGGCAAATAAAATAAAAGAAATAAGCAAATTAAATTAAAAAAGATTGAATTAATCAATCTTTTTTTTAAACAATTATGTTGCAAATACGATTTGGTACATAAATAAATTTTTTTATTGGATTGTTATTTATAAATTCTTTTGTACTTTCAATTGCTATGTTTTTTATCTCGTCTTGAGTGGCATCGTTTTTTACTTTGATTTTTGCACGAAGTTTTCCATTAACTTGAACAGGAATTTCAATTTCATCAACAATTAAAGCATTTTCATCAAATTTTGGCCAAGATTCGTAGGCTATTGTATTTTTATAACCAAATTGTTGCCATAATTCTTCTGTTATAAATGGGCAGATAGGATTTAACAATTTTACAAAGCCTTCAGCATATTCTTTTGGCAAGTATTCCTCTTTGCTTACTGCATTAATAAAAATCATCATTTGAGATATAGCAGTATTAAAATTAAGTGATTCAAAATCTTCAGTTACTTTTTTAACAGTTTGATTGTAAATTAATTTCAAATTATTGTTTTCTTTATTTAAAATCTCTTTTTCTTGATATATTTTCCAAATTTTATCTAGGAATTTTCTTGCTCCTGCAACACCGTTATTGTCCCATGGTTTAGAGATTTCAAGAGGGCCCATAAACATCTCATATAATCTTAATGTATCTGCTCCGTATTTATTTACTATATCATTTGGGTCGACAATAAATTCTGGATATCTTTTACCCATTTTTATTCCATTTGCTCCCAAAATCATTCCTTGATGAACAAGTTTTTGGAATGGCTCTTTAACAGGTACAACACCTATATCATAAAGGAAATTGTTCCACATTCTAGAGTAAAGCAAATGGCCTCCTGTGTGCTCTGGACCTCCAACATATAAATCTACAGGCATCCAGTGCTCCAAAAGCTTTCTATCTGCAAGTTCTTTGTCGTTGTGAGGATCAATATATCTTAAGAAGTACCAACTAGAGCCGGCACTTCCTGGCATTGTAGAAGTTTCACGTTTACATTTTTTACCTTTATAAGTAATGTTTACCCATTCTTCATCTCTAGCGAGAGGGCTGTTTCCGTCTTTTGTTGGTTTATAATCTTTTAATACTGGCAATACTAGTGGTAAATCTTTGTCGTCTAAAGCAGTTACCGAGCCATCTTCATTATAAACAATAGGAAGAGGCTCGCCCCAATATCGCTGTCTAGCAAAAATCCATTCGTGCATTTTGTAATTGGTTTTTTCTCTTGCTTTACCCATTTTTATAAGTTTTTCAGTAATTGCTTTTTTTGCTTCTTCAACAGTAAGGCCTGAAAATTCTTCACTATTTATAAGTAAACAACCTTTGCCTAAATAATCCTGTTTTTCAAATGCGCATTTAGAAACATCTCTGCCAGAAATTACTTGAATCATTTCTATGTTGTGAGCAATAGCGTATTCGAAATCTCTTTGGTCATGACTTGGGACAGCCATAACAGCACCTGTTCCATAATTTGCCAAAACAAAATCTCCAATAAAAACAGGAACTTGTTTATTGTTGACAGGATTTATTGCGTAAATACCGTCAAGTTTTACGCCAGTTTTGCCTTTGTTTAATTCTGTTCTTTCAAGGTCGCTAAGTTTTGCAACTTCTTTTCTGTATTCTTCAACTTGATTCCAATTTTTAATTCTATCTTTAAGTTGATCAACTAAAGGATTTTCTGGAGCAAGAACCATAAATGTAATTCCATATATTGTTTCTATACAAGTTGTGAAAATCGAAAAACTTCCGCCATCAACAATTTCAAAGTCAACTTCAACACCGGTTGATTTTCCAATCCAATTTTTTTGCATTGTTTTTGTGCTTTCAGGCCAATCTATTGTGTCCAAACCATCAATAAGTTTTTCAGCATATTTTGGAATATCTATAACCCATTGCTTCATATTCTTTTTTACGACAGGGTAGCCACCTCTCTCTGATTTTCCATCAACTATTTCATCATTAGCCAAAACGCATCCCAATTCTTCACAATAATTTACAGGCATTTCAATATTTCTTGCAAGCCCATTTTCATAAAGTTTTTTAAATATCCATTGAGTCCATTTGTAATAACTAGGGTCACAAGTTGAAATTTCTCTTGACCAATCAAAAGAAAATCCTAAATTCTTTAATTGTGAACGGAAAATATTGATATTATTTTGAGTAAATTCGTAAGGATGGTTTCCAGTAGCGATTGCATATTGTTCTGCAGGAAGCCCAAAAGAATCGTAACCCATAGGGTGCAAAACATTATATCCTTGCATTCTTTTCATACGGCTGACAATATCTGTTGCAGTATAACCTTCAGGATGACCTACATGTAAGCCAGCACCAGATGGATAAGGGAACATATCAAGTGCGTAATATTTAGGTTTTGAAAAATCCCAAACATCGGTTTTAAATGTTTCGTTATCTTCCCAATATTTTTTCCATTTTGCTTCTATTTCTTGTGGTTTGTATTCTTTCATATATTTCTCCTTAAAATAAAAATAAGCGCTTTTGATTGCGCTGTTTTTTAAAATTTAAGCACAATCAAAAACCTGTGCCACTAAAGTGACACAAATTTTATAATAAAAGTGCCAAATTTTGATTTTTCATAGTTGTATAATAACACACTAGTTTTATTCTTGTCAATTGTTTGCTTCAATTTACATTAATTATCATAATTACAATAAAAAACGGAGCGACTGCTCCGTTTTAAAAATTTGACCAAATTTTTAAGTTGTTGCATTTAATTTTTTAACTGTTAAAGTAGCATCACCATTTTCTGGTATCGTAAATGTTGCGCCACCAGGTGCTGTAGTTGTTGTGATTGCTAAATCTATAACATCAGAAGCAGACAAAGTTTCTATAATTGAAGCTGTCACATCAACTACAAACGTTCCACCTGTTGCAGTTTCTAGTGCAGTTTGTTCAATTGTTGATGATGCTATAGGCGTAGTATTTTTTCTTGCAGTAACGTTAAAAGTTAATTCTTGTGTAGATTGAATTTGCAAATGGTAATTAATTTCATAATCACCTGCCTGTTGAACTGTTATCGCATTTGAAGATGTAGTAGTGTTTAACAACGGCATTTCTGTATTCAATTCTACAGGGACATATGTGTTTTCAGTTGTAAGAGTAGGTGTTTGAGCTGCATTGTTGTAAAGACCACCATATGCAGCGAGACCTGTTCCAGTAGGCCCAGTTGGCCCAGTTGGTCCAGTAGGTCCAGTTGGTCCTTCAGCACCTTGCAATCCTTGAGTACCAGCTGCACCTTGGGGACCAGTAGGGCCAGTTGGTCCAGTTGGTCCAGTTGGTCCAGTTGGTCCTTCAGCACCTGTTGCACCAGCGGCACCCTCAGGACCGGTTGGTCCAGTAGGACCTTCAACACCTTGCAATCCTTGAGTACCAGTTGCACCTTGTGGTCCAGTTGGACCAGTAGGACCAGTAGGACCTGTTGCACCTGTTAAACCTGTAGCGCCAGTAGGGCCGGTTGCTCCAGTTCCTTGAGGCCCAGTTGGTCCAGTAGGCCCTTGAGGTCCAGTAGGTCCAGTTGCCCCAGTTCCTGTAGGCCCGGTAGGACCAGTAGGACCTGTTGCACCTGTTAAACCTGTAGCACCAGTAG
>CALWTO010000045.1 GCA_944384485.1 uncultured Clostridia bacterium | reverse complement strand
AAATAATATTACTTTAACAGAAGGTCTTTACACTTTAGTTATACCAATGAATGTTTATTATACATATGATAATGGTTTAACTTTCTCTTCAACCACAACCCAAATTGAGTATACCTTTATGGTTTTCAATTCAAGCACATATTTCAATTCTTCTACTGGTTTGCAAAATGTAACAATGGAAAATACTGAACAAGTTTCATTATCAAACAATATTGCATATTCAATGTATTACTACTACAATTACACTACTACTTCCCTTCCAAAATTTACATATGATCCTTATGTTTATCAAATTTCGATTAATTACACAGACTACAATCAAATTACTCATTACGCAAAAATTGAATTTGACGGAACATCTTTTCAAACTTTTGATGAAAACGGACAAACATTTGATGCTGATTTTGTAATGACAAAGTTTGATACAGAAACAAACAAAGCAATTTTAACATTTAATGAGCTTGGCAGATATGATTTATCTTTTGAATATCTTTACATGGTAAAAAATGAAGAAAATTCTCAAATCTTCTTATTACCATTTGAATCTCTATCGCAAGGTGAAAACACTCAAATAAAAAATTTAAGTCAAAGACTTTATGTTTACGGATATCAAACAGTCTATACAAATTACAACGAGCCTGTTGATTCTCAAACAAATCAATACACAACAAAAGAATTAAAAATCATTGCAGACAATCAAGAAGAATTTTTGCAGGAACAAACTGCAGATATAACTTCAAAAATTTCAGTAACAAATCATAGTGTATCTCCATTTACACAAGATGATTTAAAAACAATAATACAAAATACAATTCAAGGATTAAATCCAGCAACAACAAATCAAGTTCCTATTAAATTTTTATCAAATGTCGGTTTGTATACAGAAAGTTTCATATACGAAGTTAGTGAAACAAACGGAACAAAAACTTTAAGTGATGCAAAAAAATTTACAAATGAAAACCAAAATCTTGCTGGAGAATATGTTTATGTAATACAATACCAATTTGATGATTACATGGGCGAAGGCGGTTTGCAACAAAGTGCTTACTACCATTATCAAGTATTTTACTTTAAAATTACAAATGAAGTTCCTTCTATTAGCGTTTTAGATGAGAATGGAGAAAACTCAATTGCTTTGACTCGTTATACAAACAAATCAGTTTATATTGTCAACGAATCAACAAAAAGTCCTCATAATGCAAATGTAACGATTGAAGTAACTTTATATGATTACTCAACCGGTTCAACTTTAAAATTTAATTCCCTTAAAGAGCTGGCAAATTACGATAGCTCAACATACACTTATTACGAAAGTTTTGACAGTGACATTTCCGCATTAAATGGAAAAGAGCTTGTTTTCATTAACAGTACAAATAAAAATGCAAATAAAAAATACACTATTGAATATAAATCAACAATGAATAATCCAAATTCTTATTCATTTACAATTGATACAAATGACATAGAATTTTTAAATCCAAAAATGGTAAGTGAGATCTCAAACGGAATATATCGTGTTGGAGAATCTATTACCACTAGTTCAACAAATAGTCCTTTTGTTTTCCAATGGCAAGAAAAAAGCAGTGGGGCAATAACTTATGGATATGTTAAACAATTCTCTTTTGAAGAAATAAATTATTATGAAACTGATAGTTTACAAACCCTCTTGTTAAGAATAGTTAATTCTGGCGTTGTTCCAGTATCTTATAAAATTGATTTTTCAAATTCTTCAAGTTGGGCTCCTGTGACTAATGTAACTGGCAATACCGCACAAGGAACTAATGTAAAATCTTCAAATGGTTTGTATCTGCTTGAAGTCTATGACCAAGCAGGCAATTATGGCTTTTACATGATGATGTATGATAACACCCAACCTTTATTCATAAAGGCTGTTACTGGTGAAGATTCCTCTACTGATTACAGCATTATAAGATCATCTGACATTGTTCCTGTTGTAGAAAATGCAAAAGTTAATATTAATTGGGGCGATTACAAAGCAATAATTTTACAAAATTATTCTAGTCCAAATGTTTCAAGTTATGAATATGCTTACATGGTTGATAAAATAGAAGCAGATTCAACTTTATCAAATATCATTCAAAATTATACAAGCCTTGACAATAGCAATGTAAAATCATTATCATTTCTTTCTAGCAATATTGAAGAAGGTTTGTCTTATACAAGCAATTATTTTACTGTTGAAATTGATGACACTGCCCTTGTAAAATCAAAAGAAGAAATCATAACTTTATCAGGAAACAGCTATTCAATTGACATTTCAAATGGTGATAGTGCGGAAGGAACTTATCAAATTTATATAAGAGATAAATCGAATTCCCATTTAAATGATAATATTTTAGACTACCCTAGCAGTAAAATTTCAATTACTGTAACTTCAGATTCATCACAAACACTTATTAGTTATACGGATGAAAATGGAGAAATCAATTATTTGCCTTTCGCAAATTATTCTCTTTCTGGAAATTTTTATCAAAATACAGAGAATGAATTGTCAAAACAAGAGTCCGAAGAATTTAATTTAGAAAGTACATTTAAATATAAATATATGTATTTTACTCCTTCTACTGCGAACAGAATTTTGACTTTGTCTTACATACCTCTTACAGCAGATAGTGAAATTGATACTTTAACTTTAAGTTATTACCCATATAAAATACAAAACGAAGGCAACTACTACTATTATGATATTGATATGCAAAATCCAAGCAATATTGTAACTATTTATAATTCTTCTACGGACGGCACCAATTTAAGTGAAGGCGAGGTAAAATATTTTACTATCGCATTAGGATCTGACGAATTGCCATTAAATGGAAGATATGTAATTACTAGAACATATAAAGAAGACTCAAGTGCAAGCCAATATGATTTCCACCAAAGAATATTGACTATTGACATTGATTCCTCAAATTTAATAAGCCAACTTGAAAACACATCAAATGGTGCTTGGGAAAGTGTTATTGGTGGCGAAATTGTTTTAAGTATGTATAGTGCCGAAAACCAATCTGACATTCAAGTATCTTTCCCATTTAGTACAGAAAACACCCAAAACAATGATAGTTTTTACAATGGCGAATGGACAAATGAAATGGAAAGCAAGGTTGTGGAAATTCCTTCAGTTTCAGGCAACAAACTTCCAATGATGCTATATATTCCAAAATATAAATATACAAAGTTTGCTTCATATAATAAAGATGACAATAGTTTTTCTGTTACAGAAAACAACAACCTTTCTTACTATGGCAATGCAAAAATTGAACCTGTGTCAGAAAATGGCCCTTATAATATAATTGTAGAAGGATTAGTTGTAGAAACAAAATCTACTCTTGAAGAAGCACAACAATATTTAAATCAAAACTTGGCTATAAAACAATATCAAATTTATGCAACAATAGAATTTACTCCAGTTGGAGCAAATTCTCCTACAGTTTTCTATAAAACAAATGGTCAAACAACTGGCAATTACTTAAATTTCTACAGCGTAAATTCTTTAAAAGATAATGTTCCAAATGGTACGACTGCCGTAAGTGCTTTTTATAGAACAGGATTATACACTGTAACACTTTATCAAGCAAGTGCTCAAACAAGTGCTGATGGAAAACAATCAGATTTCTACCGATTTTATAAATTCAGTTTTGAAATTGAATCTCAACAACCTACAGTAGACGTGTTTGACCAAACTACAGGGTTGAAACTGGAAAGCAAAAGTGACAACACAAATAACTACTATACAAACTCACCTTCACTTTCAATTGAATGGGAAATACCTACAAGTGAATATATGGCAAAAATTGATGAAAATGCTATAGAAATTTCTTATTATGAAGATGCAAACTCTAATACTTCAAAAAATATTTCTTTTGATATTATTAGTTCTGGAACCGATTCTCTTGAAAGAAAAATACTTATAAATTTGACAGAAGAGCAAATCAGTAAAGTTGGCTCTAAATTATATGTTAGGATGCAATATGAAGGTTATAATAGCGATTATTATAACTTGCTTGAACTTAATATTTTCTTTGATATTCTTGCTCCAACAAATAATATACAATACTTAAATAGTAATGTAGCAAACTCTATTTCTAGTTACTTAACAAATGACTACCTTAATGCAAATACTAGAGAAAACTATAAATATGATGGCTCAAAAACAACATCAAATGAATATGCTTATAGTTATACGACAACAAGCGGAAATTTCAAAAACTATGCTTATACGGTAAGTCAATCATTTATTCAAAAGTTATTCGAAACATATAGAAATGCAAGCACAAAAACATTAGAAACTCAAAATATATATTATAAATTTATAGGCAACAGCGATAACTATATTTCTTTATACACTTCACCTACAACAAAAGAAACTTTTGTAGACACCGCATTTAATGAAATCGATGAAAATTCAATGCTAGAAGATTTTGAAAATGGTAGTGTTTACGAAATTGTTGAAGTTGATAACGCTGGAAATATGACTGTATATTTAATAAACTACGTTAACAATTTAAGCGAAACTGGCTCAGATAATGTTGCCGTTACATTCACAAATAAAAATGAAGAGATTTACACAATTTATAATAATCAAATCTCTAATAACTCTAATATTTACTCAAATACAGGATTTTTAATAAAATCTCTAAATTACCAAAATAATCCTTGGGGAATATATAAGGTTGCTCTTAATAATGGAGATTACACATATTATATGGCTTCTCCAAATTTAAGTGACGGATTTGTTTATTCGATAAGCAAGCCATCTTCAAGTGAAGTTGTTTTGACATCCTCTACCCTTTCTCAAATGTTTAGCCAAACTTTGCAATCTTCATCGCTTAAACATTCCATAACTTTCAATGACACAATTAATGGAATACCTGTAAATACTTTTGTTACAATAATGGATGCAAATTTGGAAACTCAAACAATTAAAACAGCTGAAAAAAACAGTGCCGTGCTTGACATTTATATTCCTTCAGCATCCCAAGTTACAAGTTTAACAAATGGTTATATATACCCAACAAATATCATAATTGAAAGATATGAAAATGGCAAATGGCAACCTTTAACTGAAGCAACTCAAAATGAAAACACTTATGGAACTTGGGACTTTGGTGCAAGTTATAACGAATTGGTAAACTTTACAACTTCTACCTCAACATTAAGAATTACTGTCAGCGTTTCTGAAAATACTAAAATAAAATATACAATTACAGACAATTTTGGAAACAAAACTCAAATAATTCAAATCGCAAATGAAGTAGATTTTACTGAAGTTACTGGAAATGATTATGTTTATGAAATAGCAGAAAGCGGAAATGCGGTTACATACCTTGCAAACAAATCTTTAACTTATTCTTACAATGAACAACTTTACACCGCTGTTATTTCAAAATTGCAAAACAATGTATTTGTCCCTGCTACAGCAGAAGATTATACAGGATCTACTTCTACTCAAAAAATCAGATCGTTGCAATTTAAAAATTCTGGTTTAAATTATGATTTAATTTACAAAATTGAATTGTTTGATCTTGATGACCAAACTGAACCGTTAAAAACAATTTATGTAAAAATATATAATTCTTTACCAGAATACAATTCTACAAGTCAAACAAACAATATTAAATTACAAGACAAAAATGGAAACACACTTTTAAATCCAACAACATTAACAAATCAAACTGTAAACTTTAATGGATATAGTTTTGTGACTGACGCTCAAGTATTTACAACTTATTCTCAAAATGCAACTTTAAGTTTTACAAATGGTCAAAGCAATAATACAAGTGAAAATTTCTATAACTCAAAACTTCCTTACTCTGTTTATATATCTTTTGACAACGGAACTTCATGGCAAAATATAAATGAACAATACGAAGGATATTTAATCAGCGGAACAGGAAATTATCAAATTCTTGTAAAATATGACTCTGAAAACTACTTTAAACCTTTGTGCAAATTGTTCTATTTGACAATAGTTGATTCTTCTTCTGTTTACTACTATATTACAGTTGATGGAGAAAATGTCGGCAAAGCAGATGTTTACTATACAAATGACAACAATAAGACCTTTGAATCAACGTATATCGTAAGTGTAGATTATAACGATAAAAACTCTAGATTTAATATCGCTTGGAATGAAGATGAAGAATTAGGCATGTCACATTCTCTTGTTGATTACTACCCTACTGGAGATGGTGTATATGTCGAAGAATATTCATATTATTCAAAAACATCGTCTGGAAGTTTTGCTGTTATATTTATACCAACATCTCAAAACTTTGTCACATCAATAAATTATGAAAATGCTTCAACTGGCTACTCTACTCCTGTCACTGGTAATTCTATAACAGTTTATGCATCATTGTCTGATACAAATTTTGATAAATTAAAAATAAATTTTAAATCATATTATGGAATTGAAACAAACAAAATAAAACCTATAGTTCTAAAATATTTTAATGGTTCTTACGTGAAAGTGGATTGCACTGTTTATATAAATAATGAAACATCAAGTTACATTTATTTAAAAAAAGCAGGAAGTTATAGAATAACATTTACAGATTCTTGCTCACCAGAAAATGTGCAAAAATTTGGTAATAATGAATATCTTTCAGTAATATTCCTAAATGAAGTACCTTTTGTTATTTCTTATAAAGATGGAGAAGAAATAATAACAAGTGAAAAGGTTCAAAAGGCGGTTTATAACTCTCCAGTAACAATTTCACTTTACAACCTTTCAAATTATTTCCAAGTTAGTGGTTATCCTAAGATTTCTGTAAAGAAAGATGGAGTTGATTACAATATAACTTCTACAAACAATGTTTATACATTCTCGGAATCAGGTTATTATTCAGTAAAATTCTCTGCAACAACATTGTCAACAGTTGAAATAAGAGAAGTAGAATATAACTTCAGTATAATCAATTCAAACGAATCAAAATATGCTTACTCGTTCTCGCAATATAAAGATTATTACATTAAGCAAGTTTTGAAAAACGGAATTGATATCACCCAAAGTCTTATTAACATTTCAAACTTTGACACTGTATCAATAGATGAAAAACTTTATCTTTCTGAAATAGCCTTAAGTTTTGGTGATGAAAAAACAGGAAGCGGAAGATATACAATTACAATTTGCTCTAATCAAAATCAATACTCAAATATTTTAAGAGAAGATTTTACTTTTGATGTTTGGATTAATATTTCAACTCCTCCAATTAATGTATCAATAAATGAAGGAGAAACAACCTCAAATCCTATAACTGTAACAATTAACGTTCAATCTTTCTACGAATCAATTGGAGATAGCTATATAATTGTTGGAAGAAATAGATATGATATCAATTCTGACACAATCTTTTCTTATAACGAAATACAAAACTTTACAATTGAAGAAGAAGGAGCTTGGTATATTCAAGTTTATTCTGCAAGTGGAGATTTGCTATACTCATATAAAGTTTACAAAACTTCACCTTTAAACGCTTTCTCTATTATTGCTATCGTAATTAGCGTAATTGTGTTAATTATAATTATAATAATTACAATTAAGCTCAGAAAACGTCAAAAAGCAAAATAAAAAAATCCGTGTATTAAACACGGATTTTTTATTAAACTTATTACCTTTTTAAGTAAAAAGAAAAAACAAAGCATTTTGCTTTGTTTTTTTACTTATTTTTTAACCATTAACAACGACTTTAAGACCAGGGCCCATTGTTGTTGCAATTGCTACATTTTTAAAATAAACACCTTTTGCAGCAGCAGGTTTTGCTTTTGTCAATGCTTCAATAACTGTGTTAAAGTTTTCGATCAATTTTTCTTTTCCAAAACTTACTTTTCCAATTATAACATGAACATTGTTTGTTTTGTCAAGTCTATATTCAACTTTACCAGCTTTTGCATCGTTGATTGCTTTAACAACATCCATTGTTACAGTTCCACTTTTTGGGTTTGGCATTAAACCTTTTGGTCCCAAAACTCTAGCAACTCTACCAACAACACCCATCATATCTGGTGTAGTGATGCAAACATCAAAATCAAGCCATCCACCTTGAATTTTTGAAACGATTTCTTCTGCTCCAACATAATCAGCACCTGCTTTAACTGCAGCATCTGCTTTGTCACCTTTTGCAATAACTAAAACTTTTAATGATTTACCTGTTCCGTTTGGAAGTATACAAACGCCTCTTACTTGTTGATCAGCATTTCTTCCATCAACTCCAAGACGAACATGAAGTTCAACAGTTTCATCAAATTTTGCTTTTGGTAAACTAAGTAAAGTTTCAAATGCGCTGTTTGTGTCAAAAGATTTTTGTTTAACAAGTTCTAACGCTTGTGAATATCTTTTTCCAAGTTTCATAATGCCCTCCTTAGTCAACTACAGTAACGCCCATGCTTCTAGCAGCGCCTTCAATCATGCTCATTGCTGATTCAAGAGAAGTGCAGTTAAGATCTGGCATTTTTGTTTCTGCAATTTGTTTAATTTGAGCTTTAGTGATTGTTCCGACTTTTGTTTTGTTTGGTGCAGCAGACCCTTTTTCAAGTCCAATAGCCTTTTTAATTAAAACGGCTGCAGGTGGAGTCTTAAGCACAAATGTGAATGATCTATCAGCATAGATAGTGATCACAACTGGAATAACAAGTCCAGCTTGAGAAGCAGTCTTCTCATTAAATTCTTTTGTAAAACCAGCGATGTTGATACCATGAGGTCCAAGTGAAGAACCAACTGGTGGTCCAGGTGTGGCTTTACCAGCAGGCAATTGAAGTTTAACCATTGCCGCAACTTTCTTTTCTGCCATTTTTTCCTCCTTATATTGTGGTGTTTTGACAGGTTGCAGTTCCCGTCTCCCACTTAAGATGAAAATCTTTGATTTTCAAATATATAAAGCTTTTTCAAGCGATATACCATATTAACAACTAAGCAAATACGCTTAATCATAAAAAAATGTCAAAACATAAGTTTTAACATTTCAATTATATATATTTTTAAACACAATGTCAAGTATTTTTTTATTTTTACTATAATATGTTATCAATTTAAACTAAAAAACATTAGCATTTGATGTTTCATCATCTATATTTTCTTCTTTTTTATTTAATGATTTTAGGCTAACAATTCCAAATCCCGCACATGAAATTGCAGCGACACTACTTCCTACAGCAAAGCCATCTTTTACTTTTTTTGAAATATTTAATTCTTTTAATCTACTATTATAATTTTCGTTATTTGATTCTTCCGCTAATTTTATTTTGTGTTCATTAGAATTTATTTCTTCAATCTTTTCCTCGTATTCTTCTTGACTTAACTCATTGTTCTTATAAGCGGCAATTGTTTTTTCTTCTTCACTATTTAAACGAAGAACTATATCTGGATTTTTTTCAATTTCATCTATTAAATTATCATAACTCGTTGAATAATATATTCCTGCACTTATACTTGAAACTTTTGTTAAAATAAATCCGCACAATGAAATCATTAAACCTTTTTTTGCTAATGTATAAAAGTTTTTGCTTTTTTTAATAGATTCTCTTTTTTGTATTATTATTTTGTTTTTTTTCATATTTTCTCCGATATTTGCAAGACATTTTAACACCCATTTCTTTAATTGTCAATAGTCTGTTTTTACAAAAAAATGCCAAACCAAAGTTTAGCATCTTTATAATTATTTATAATTTTTAATTATTTGCTTTTCTAATTTGAGAGAATTGCAATTCAACAGATGTTTCTCTTCCAAACATTTCAATAACTGCAGTCAATATACCCAAATCTGGATTTACTGCAGAAACCTTTCCTATCATTCCACTTAAAGGTCCATCAACAACTTCGACTGTGTCGCCAACTGCAACATCAACGTCAACCTTGATTTTTTCAAGTTTCATTTTTACAACTTCTTCATCAGTTAAAGCAAGTGGTCTACCTTTTGGTCCAGCAAAGCCTGTGATTCCCCTTGCTCTTGTCACATTGTGCCAAAGGTCATCGGCGTATTTCATTTTTACAAGAATATAACATGGCATTGATTTTCTTTGAACAAGAACTTTTTTGCCTTTTTTCTCTTCGACAACATCTTCTATAGGAATAATTATATCAAAAATTCTGTCTTGCAAATTGAACTTTTCAACAACTGTTTCAAGATTTTTCTTTGCAACATTTTCATAACCTGAAAATGTATGAAGAACATACCATTTTGCAGGAATAGCGTTTACATCATTTTCTTTTTCTGCAACTTTGCTTTCCTCTACTTGTTCTTGCTTGTTTTCTTCGTTAATAATTTCTTTTTCTTCCATATCTCACCTCAATTATCTAATTAGACCAGTCAAATAACCAAGCAAAACATCAATTCCAAAAATAACAACAGCAAAAATGATAACAACTGTCAAAACAACTCCTGTTTTTTTAACAACCTCACCAAAAGTTGGCCAAGTAACTTTTTTAAGTTCTGGCCTTGTTTCTCTGGCTTTTCTTTTAAGTTTGCCTTTTTCTTTTGGTGCTTTTTTTGATGCTGTTTTTTTGTTGTCTTTTTTATTTTTATCTTTGGATTCCTTAACATCTTTTTTGCTGTTTTGTTCAACTTGTTTTGATTCAGTTTTTACAAATTCATCTTTTCCGTCGTTTTGCAAATTTTCAGCTTGAACATCAACTGCGTTTTGTTCAACATCTTTTACATTTGTAACAGCAACATTTTGTTTGTTTTTTTTTTTTTTTTTCTTTTTAGACATAGAATCCCCCAATTATTTTGTTTCTTTGTGAACAGTTCTTTTTCCACATTTTGGGCAGAATTTTTTTATTTCAATTCTTTCTGCGTTTGCTGTTGTGTTTTTGCTTGTAGCATAATTTCTTTCTTGACATTCAGTGCAAGCAAGTGTAATATTTTTACGTTTTGGTGCTGCCATAATCTTCTCCTAACAAAAAACTAACACCCCTCATTAAGGAAGTGCTAGATTGATAATAACATATAAGATTTTTTTTGTCAACTATTTAAAACTCAATTTTTAAAATATTTTGCCGAATTCTTTAAATCTTTTTCCTCGACAACTGCATCTATAAGCATAATAGCATCAGCGAAATTATTTTTTTGCTTGCAAGTTTCAAAATCTGTAGGAAGATTGTAATCCATATCATATTTTTCAGCATAAACAAAGTATGATTTTAAAAATTCTTTTGCATACAAGAATGCTTCTTCCATAACTTTTCCATCGGTAGTTAAATCTAAATCAGGGAACAAAACTTTACAGTCACCATCTTCATCTTTCATAAAAATCGCTGGGTAAACATATCTCATAGTCACAAAACTCCTACACATATATTATCATAATTTTTTTTAACAACAAAATAAAAATAACATTTTTCAATAATTTTTAATATTTCTTTTCTTTTTTAAACTATTTCCACCTGGGTAGGCTCTCCAATATATTGATTGTATTGGTCAATTGATGTGGGTCTAATTTGCAAGTCCGTTTCACTAGAAATACTTAAATTGTCCAAATATACACTGTATTGAAATTTATCTCCTAGTTTTTCTCCGTTTACTGTTTTATCGTAAAGCCAAGATATATTTGCTTTAACATCTATATTTGTAATTTCTTGAGTTGTTGTAAATGTTAAAATTTTTGTTTCTAAATCATATTTTGCATTTGTTATAGGTTGAAAATATTTTATAAAAGTTGTTTCAATAACATTTGATATTTTGCTTTGTTCAAAATATGGTTCATTTGAATAGGCATAAACATAAAAACTTTTTTCCCCGCCATCAAGATTGTTTAAGTCAAACGAATTTTCAGTAAGTTTAAAAGAACTTGTTTCCACTTCTTCACTAATCCAAAGAACATAATAATCAGCATTTTCAACTTTATCCCAAGATATAATGTTGGAACTATTATCATAACTTATTAATGGAGAGTCAAGTCTTTCATAATAAGTCCACGATATTGGCTGACTAAAGTCGCTATTCGCCCCTTCCGTTTCTCCTAAGTAACAAGCAGAAATTTGATAAACATTTCCAGGAACAAGGCCGTTCACATCTTCTTCTAAAATAATTATATTACTATCGCTGTCAACTATAATTTCGCCTGCTGAACTTACAAATTTAAATCGATAACCTTTATAGTTATTATTTGAATTAACAGAAAAATATGTTTTACTATCTTTAAGGACTTGCACTTGATTTGGTGCATAAACGTTATAATTAAGCAAAAAAGCAAGTGCAATACCAAGCACAACCAACACTCCTGCAATTGCACCTATTACAATTGATAAGATTTTTTTTCTGTCTTTTGTAGATTGTTGTTTTATTTTTTCCATTTTTTATAGTATAACCCAATTTTTAATAAAATCAAAATGTTTTACAAAAAATATATTCATATTTAAATAATGATAAAAAAATCAAAAACGATATTGACAAATCATGCATACTGTGATAAAATAAACTTAAATTTGGAGGGAAATATGAATTTTGAATATTTATCTACATCTCAAGTAGCCGCATTATTTTTAGGAATAATCTTTTCAGTTTTTTCAGTTGTCGGGATTTTAATCGCAATTAGACAAAATCGCAAAATAAAACTTACAACAGGCGTTTTGCTTTCATTACTATGTGCTCCTTTTGCCGCTTTTGTATGTTGGTTTTTCTTAATTTTTAGCTTTTTGCCAGGATTTTTGAATAAAGAATTTTTATCATTGATGGTCGCTTTAATTGTTGCAATTATAGTTTGCGTTATGATAGTGACTGTTACTATGTCTCTTTATAAAAAGAAAAAAGAACTTATGACTAAAGAAGAAATTGAAGAAATTGCAAATGACCTTGCAAAAGAAGATCAATCTCAAGAATATGAAATCGCTGAAGAAGAAAATAAAGAAAATGTTAATCCTCAACTTGCTTTAAATGAACCTATAGAAAAAATTGTAGAAGTCAACAAAAATGAAATAAACAACAATATTGAAAATGAAAAAGTTGAAAATGAAGAAAATGCAAATGCAGAAATCAAAAATGAAGAAGAAAATTCAAGTAACGAAAATATAACTTTGGAAGAACCACCTGTTGAGGAATCAATTGAAGAAAATTTAGACGAACAAGAAGACTCACCAGAAGATAATGCAATAAATGAAGAAATTGTTGAGTCGCAAGAAAACAGTGAAGAAAACCCTGTTGAAAGTGAAGAGAATGTTTCTAACAATGAAGATTTTGAAGATGATGAAGATTTAGATGCAAAATTTGAAGAACTTCTTGAAATGCTTAAAAATGAACCAATTATAACAGACAATGACAAACTTGACGATATGGCAGATGATATAATTGACGATTTTCAAGCTGATTCCAAAAAGAAAGACGATAAAAAAGATGATGAATAAAACTAGAACTGAATTTTTCAGTTCTTTTTTTATTAAATTTTGATAAAATGGTTGACAATAGAAAAAAAATGATTATAATAAAAGAGAAAATAAAGTCTTATCCATAGACAGCAAGTGTGAGAACATAAACACAAGAGTGTGCTTGCCGAGGAAAGAAGCAATTAGAAAGAGAAGTTTACTCTACGCTTTTTTCCAGAGGCGTAGAGATTTTATTTTTACACAATATTCTTAAAAAGGAGGAAAAGATCATGAGTGCTAATTTAGAAGCAAAGAAAATTATAGTTGATGAAATTAAAGAAAAACTTTCTAAAGCAAAATCTGTAACTTTCGTTGATTATAATGGACTTACTGTTGCCGAAGATACTCAAATGAGAAGAGATTTTAAAAAGAACGGCGCAGAATACAAAGTTTATAAAAACAGATTATTGCTCCTTGCACTCGACGAACTCGGAATCAATGGTGCTGAAAATTATTTACATGGCACAAGTGCGGTTGCTTTCAGTTATGACGATGAAGTAAGTGGCGCAAAAATTGTTTGTGAAACTGCTGAAAAAACTAAGAAATTAACCGTAAAATTTGGTTTATTGAACGGTAACTTCGTTGAAAGCAAGGAAATTGAAGAACTAGCAAAACTTCCAAGCAAAGAAGTTCTTGTTGCAAAATTACTTGGAACTCTCAATGCACCTATTTCTGCACTTGCAAGAGTTCTCAATGCCC
>CALWTO010000044.1 GCA_944384485.1 uncultured Clostridia bacterium | reverse complement strand
TAACTTCTTGTTTCTCTTTGTCTGTTATCTCTTTAAATTGTGTATAGAATTCTTGGTAAACTTTTCTTGCTTGATTTAGTTTGTCATCATCAACAGTATTAAAAGCAGTAGCATAAGAAATTTCTTCGTCGCTATAGCCTTTGTCTTTCATTTTCTTGGTTGCCATAAATTCAGGGTTGCCACCAAGCAAAATATCTGTTCCACGACCGGCCATATTTGTTGCAATTGTTACTGCACCTTTTCTTCCTGCTTGTGCAACAATTTCACTTTCTTTTTCATGATTTTTTGCGTTTAAAACTTGATGTTTTATTCCATTTGCTTTTAACGCTTTTGAAATAAGTTCACTCTTATCAATATTTATAGTACCAACAAGCACAGGTCTGCCGGTTTTTGAGCAATCTTTAATTTCTTCAATAATAGCATTTATCTTTCCTTGCTCTGAAACATAAATAATGTCCGGCTCATCAATTCTCTTTTTTGGTAAATTTGAAGGAATTGTAACAACATCAAGATTATAAATGGTTCGAAACTCCCCTTCCTCTGTTTTAGCCGTTCCTGTCATACCAGAAAGTTTTGTATATAGCCTAAAGAAATTTTGGAAAGTTATTGTTGCAAGTGTTTGGTTTTCATCTTTTACATCAACACCTTCTTTTGCTTCAATTGCTTGATGAAGTCCACTGCTAAATCTACGACCTGGTGACAACCTTCCGGTAAACTCATCGACGATTATAACTTCACCATCTTTAACAATATAATTTTCATCTCTATGCATTATAAAATTTGCTTTTAAAGCATTGTTTATATAATGATTGATTTCAAGGTTTTCTATATCCGAAAGACTGTCAATTTTGTAAAATTTTTCAGCCTTTGTAATTCCGCTTTCAGTCAAATTGATTTGTTTTGTTTTTATATCAATTTCAACATCTTCATCTTTTTTTAATGTTTTTGCAAATTTTTGTGCAGAAATATAGCCTTCACTAGACTTTCCACCTGCGCCACTAATGATAAGAGGCGTTCTTGCTTCATCAATTAAAATTGAGTCAACTTCATCGACAATCGCAAAATTCAGCCCTCTTTGTACCCTTTGAGATGCATTTGTGACCATGTTATCTCTTAAGTAGTCAAACCCAAGTTCGTTGTTTGTGCAATATGTTATATCTGCTTGATAAGCCAATTTCTTTTGTTCTGGTTTTTGATCGTTTAACGTCACGCCAACTGTAAGTCCTAAAAATTTGTAAACTTTTCCCATCCATTCAGCGTCACGCTTTGCTAAATATTCGTTTACAGTCACGACATGCACACCTTTGCCCGAAATTGCATTCAAATATGCAGGCAATGTCGCGACTAAAGTTTTACCTTCACCAGTAGCCATTTCTGCAATTCTGCCTTGGTGAAGAGCAATTCCACCCAAAATTTGAACATAAAAATGCCTCATATTCAAAACTCTCGCACTTGCTTCTCGCACCACAGCAAAAGCTTCTGGCAACAAATCGTTTAAACTTGTTCCTGTTTTGTATCTATTTTTAAATTCTTGCGTGCAAGCTTTTAATTGCTCGTTTGTATAACCTTTATATTTATCTTCAAGCTCAATAACTTTATCCGCAATCTTCTTTAATTTTTTAATTTGTGATTTGTCACTACCAAAAAAGCCCATAAATTCTCCTTTAAATCTTTACTATTGTAGCAAAAAAAATAAATATTTTCAAGAAATTTTAACATATGAAAATTTAATTTTGAATTTATAACTTTTTTTTAGACATATTTAGACAGTATTACAAAAAATATTTAACGTTTAAAATTGTTTTTTCTTATCTTTTTCGTAAGCCTTATCTCTTGACTTAATATATATTTTATATTATAATTATACAAATAGCATCTTGCTTAATTTAGGAGGAAATATGGCTTCTGTTTCTATAACAAATAGAATTAAATACAACAACCAAAATTATACTCAAATAGTTTCCATGAATGATGATAAGGCAACAGACAATGTTTTATCTTTGTTTAAAATTTTTGTTGGACAACAAACGATTGCACAACTTATAGAAAAAGATTCTTCTTATTCTTTCAAATTTGACAAGGAGGGTTTTTCAGCTTTAAATTTTGACAACAACTTTAAAGGAAGCGAACTTGAAAAAATAATTAAAGATGATGAATTAAAAATTATTACTTCGACCGATAAAGATATTCCTGTAACTTTGAAGGAAAAAAATAATAAAGAACTTGTGTTTGAAGTTGAAAGCACAAAAAAAGATGTTAGCAAAGCTTTCAAAATAACTATAGATGCTGTTTCAATTACCATTGACTATGATGGCAAAAAATATTTGGCAGATATTACAGAAATTGAAAAGGAAAAATTAAGCGAATCAACACAGAAGAAATTTGAATTAGACAAGAAAAAACCAATATTTTCTTTTGATGTTAATTCTAGTTTGTTCGAAAAACTAGTCCCTGACAATATTAAAGATTTGAAATCTTCAAATTTACCATTGTATATGCTTACTCAATATGTAGACCTATTGCAATCAAATAACATTACTGATGAAAACCAATCTATTGATGCAAAAAACATAAATGATAAACTAAAAGTTTTTAAATACTCTTTTACTCCTGAAAATAAAGACAATTATTTTGCATTTGTTAAAGAGGGAGAAGCAACTCATATACTTTTTGGCAAAAAATTAGGTAAAATAAAAGATTGCAAATTATATTATTCATTAAACAACAAAAAAGAAAAAGAATATTCATTGATAATTTCTATTGGTAAAGATGAAAATGTCAAACTAAATTTATCTTCTCTTGGCGATGAACAAGGAAAAGAATTTTTGCAAAATTTTGATAAAAATATACAACCTATTGTTCCTCCTTCTTCAAAGGTTTCAAAAACAGATTCTCATTGGGGCTTCATAGCACAGCCTATGGATGACAGAGAAGCAATCAATTACGAAATAAACAAAAATGGAATAACTTTTTCCATTGAAAAAAAACAACATGAAACAAGCAATGCAGATAATAAGTCCGCAGAAAGCAAAAAAACAAAAGCTGAAGAAAGTGAAGAAAAAGATGAAAATAAAAAAGAAGATAAAAAACATAAGTTCAATACTAAATTTTTTGGAGATTTATTTACAACCCTTTCATTCTTTTCTTTAATTGCATCCGCTTTAATTCCTGGACTTGGCGCTATTATGGCTGGCTTTGCAGTTGCTTTTATGGCAGGCGGAGCAATCTCTTACTCGGTTGACTCATATGAATTATCAATTCATAAATCCGTAAAAAAATTAAAAGAAAATGCTTACACTCAATTTAGAGAAAATGATTCTGCACTTCAAAAAGCAAAAGCAAATTTGAAAGAGGCACAAGCAAGTTTACAAAATGCTATAGAAAGTTCAAATGAAGATAGTTTTACAAAACAATTTATAAATTTATATAAAGAAAATGGCATTGTAAAAGAAAATATAAATCTTGCTCAAAGATATAATTTCGCAACTGGTAAAGATGCAGATTTAGAAACATTAATAAATCTTGAAAAATATGAAACTGAAACAAATAAAAATAAAAAAGAAAAATTAAAAGAAGAAATTTTAAACAAATTTGATGAAGAAAAACGTAGCGACATAGAGCAAAAATTATTTAATCAATCATCGTTTTTCGATATTGAACAATTAAATGTTCAGGGAGATGTTTACAACAATTTAAACCAAATTGAAGATGAAAAAAACAAAGAAGAAAGATTAAAATTACAAAATGATTTTGTTAAAAGATACTTCCCTTCTGTTTCTGAAGAAAAGGTTGAAGAAACAAGAAAAAAATTGTTTGATGATTCAAAAGACAGAGAAGCGTTTAGTTCGAATTTATCAAATTACATTAACATTGAAAAAATATATACTAACACCAAAGAGAGAAATATCAAACTTATTGAAGAAAATAAAATAGATTACCTTATTAATCTTTTCTCAAAAAGAGAAGAAAAAGAATGCACAAAAATGCTTTCTGATTATGGTGAAACAATAGCAAGAAGATTTGCTTATGGCAAAGAATTTAGCGAAACTCAATTAAGAAAATTTATTCAAGTTTTGCCTCAAAAATTGCAAGAGCAGTCAAATAATTTATTAAAACAAAAATTCAATAAAATTGATAGATCAATAGATAATTTGCACCAAAGTACAAAATCAAATGTTGATGAAAACAACAAACTTGATCAAGCCTTCAACTTTTTAAAATACACAATCAATTCTAATAAAATACCTTTTGATGAATTTAATGACGTTTTAAAATATCTGCCCGAAGATATTTCTACAAAAGCAAAAACCGCATTAAAAGAAGGAAAAACTTTTAAAGAATTTTTGGTAAAAGAAATAAACAAAAACACAAAAATGCATAAATATCTTTGTTCCATTTTAAATTTGAAAAAATTTAAAGTTAATGATGATTTAACTCTTCAAGCAACTTTTAAAAATGGAACTGAAAAAAATGTTATGTTAAGCGAACAAAATCTAAATAATTTAATTGAAAGATACAAAAAAGAGAATAATTCCAATTCTACAAGAAAAAATTTAATATTATCAAATATCTTAAGCGAAAAATTTATCGAAAAAGAAATAAAAAATACTAAAAAGATTTTTAACAAAAACAAACAACTTGGAGATGTTAAAGAACAAGATGTAATTAAGCCAGATCAAATATATAGAAATATTGAAGAAACAAAAAAATATTTTATAGAAGAAGAAAAGATTATAAATCAATTATTGAACTCCATTGATAAAAATTTGAATAATACAAATTTTGACAAAACATTATTTGAAAATGATTTAAAATCTTTAATAGATAATATCAATTTAGTAAAAAATATTGTTAATAATGGGATGATAACTCTTATTTTTAATGAATTAAAAGAACAACAGACAAATTTTAATTCAAATAAAATTAAATCAACATTAAAAGACATCAAAATGATACTTGAAACTACACAAAAAGGTCTATCAAAGCAACTCGCTAAACAAAACAAAAAGACCATACAAAAACAAAATTATATATCTAATAAATCTGGAAAAGAAATTCAATCATCTATCAAATTAATCACAAAACCAGAAATTCAAGATTACATTCAAACCGAATTAATAACTGAAGATGAAAATCTTTTTGATGAAGAAATATTAGAAGAAGAAAAAGAATAAAAATTTTAATATTTAATAAACCAAAGTGCATTCAAAAATGCACTTTAATCTTTTAAATTAAAAGGAATAAAATTATGAAAATTGGAGTCGTAGGTCTTCCTAATGTGGGAAAAAGCACACTTTTTAATGCAATTACTGAAGCTGGAGCAGAAAGCGCAAACTACCCTTTTTGTACAATTGAACCAAATGTTGGTATAGTTGATGTCCCTGACTATAGGCTTGAAGTCCTTGGGAAAATGTATAACACTCAAAAAATTACACCAGCATCAATTGAATTTGTTGATATTGCAGGACTTGTTGCCGGCGCAAGTCATGGCGAAGGTCTTGGGAATAAATTTTTAAGCCATATTCGCGAAGTTGATGCTATCGTCCATGTTGTAAGATGTTTTGATAATGAAAATATTATTCATGTAAACGGATCAGTTTCTCCATTGCGAGATATTGAAATAATTAATCTTGAACTTGCCCTAGCAGATCTTGAACAGGTTTCAAAAAAATTAGAGAAAGACGAAAAGCTTATAAAAACCGGAGATAAATCATTAATTCAAAGTGTTGAACTTATGCAAAAAATAAAAGATGCACTTGAAAACAACAAACCTGCAAGAAGCGTTGAAGTTGATGAAGATGAAGAAAAAATATTAAAAAGCTTTCAACTTTTAACTTCAAAGCCTGTAATCTATGTTGCAAACATTGGCGAAAATGATTTGAACAAAGAAGATAATAAATATGTTACTGAAGTAAAAAATTTTGCAGAAAAAGACCATTCAAAATGCATAACACTTTGTGCTAAAATTGAGGAAGAAATAACTTCTTTGCCTGCCGATGAAAGAGACTTATATAAAGAAGAACTTGGAATTAAAACTAGCGGACTTGAAAAATTGGTTATAGCAAGTTATGATATTTTAGGACTTATGAGTTACTTAACTGCAGGAGAAAAAGAAGTAAGGGCTTGGACTATAAAGAAAGGAACTAAAGCTCCACAAGCCGCAGGAAAAATTCATAGCGATTTCGAAAAAGGCTTCATAAAAGCAGAAATTGTTTCTTTTAAAGACTTGGTTGATGCTGGCTCGTTTTTAAAAGCAAAAGAAAAAGGAAAAGTTCGTATGGAAGGCAAAGATTACGTGATATGCGATGGTGATGTTGTTCTTTTTAGATTTAATGTTTAAAGGATAATTATGGAAAACGAAAAATCTTTATGGCAAAAACTTGAAAAAACAAACTTACTCCCCGTTGCTTTTTTGGGAGATAGTATTCATACAGAATTCGTTAGGGAAAGCATTTTAAAATCTTGCAACCAAAAAATGGAAAACTACCACTCTTTGTCAGCCAAATTTTGCAAAGCTTCTTCCCAAGCAAAGGCATTAGAAAAAATTTTACCAATGTTAAACGATGAAGAAAAAGACATTGTAAGGCGAGCAAGAAACGCGAAACCAAAGCATCAAGCAAAAAATTGTTCAACTAAAGATTATATTTACGCAACCGCTTTTGAAGCACTTGTTGGTTATTTATACTTAACAAATCAAAAAGAAAGACTTAATGAAATATTGCAACTTTCAATTGAATTATAAATAAAGGAGATATTATGTTTATAGAAGGGAAAAATGCTGTTAAAGAGGCTATAAAAGCTGGACTAACTATAAATAAATTGATGGTTGATAATAATTTGAAAAACAAAAAAGATGATCTTCTATCTTTTGCTTATGAAAACAAAATAAAAATTGAATTTCTACCAAAACAAATTTTAGACAAAAAGACAAAAACGAATCACCATCAAGGTTTTATTGCAGATGCAGTAGACTTTTGTTATTGCAATTGTCAAGATATTTTAAATAAAGCCAAAGAAAAAAATGAAAAACCTTTTATTGTTATACTAGACGGTATTGAAGATCCTCATAATTTTGGAGCAATTATTCGTTCATGCGAGTGTGCTGGAGTTCACGGAATAATTATTTCCAAAAACAGAAATGTTCAAGTAAATGAAACCGTTATTAAAACAAGCACTGGTGCAATTGCTAATATGCTTATCGCCAGAGTTACTAACATAAAAGATGCAATTGAAGAGTTGAAACAAAATGATGTTTGGGTTTACGCCGCAGAACTAGGCGGTCAAAATATTTATAAACAAAAACTAGACAGAAATATTGCCGTAGTGATTGGCTCTGAGGGATTTGGAATAAGACCGGTTGTAAAAAGTCATTGCGATGGAGTTATCACTTTGCCACTAAAAGGTCAAGTAAACTCTTTAAATGCTTCTGTGGCATGTGGCATTGTTGTGTTTGAAATTTTAAGACAAAGAGAGAAATAAAAATGGAAGAAAAACTTTTACAAGAAGCTCAAATTGGAAACGAAGAAGCAATTGAACAACTTTTTTCAATTTATAAACCACTTGTAAACAAGATCGCAAGAAGTTATTTTTTGACTGGTGGTGATGTTGAAGACCTTGTGCAAGAAGGAATGATTGGTCTTTTTAAAGCCATAAAAAACTTTAAAGAAGACAAAAATGCAAGTTTTAAAACATTTGCAACAACCTGCATTAAAAATCAAATTCAGTCAGCAGTAAGGGTTGCAAGTTCTGAAAAAAATATGATA
Organism: uncultured Clostridia bacterium; assembly: GCA_944384485.1. Taxonomy (GTDB): domain Bacteria; phylum Bacillota; class Clostridia; order Christensenellales; family UBA1242; genus Caccovivens. The sequence continues at coordinate 27,070 of CALWTO010000044.1, read as the reverse complement.
CTTTCAACAGCACTGTCAATAGAACAACCAAGCAATTTTGAAGATGATGAAGATGAAATTGAAATTGTTTTACCTTCTCCCCTGCCAAAACCTGATGAAAAAATTGAAAATAAAGAAAATTTTAAACAAATAACTAAAAAAATAATTTTAGCTTTATCGCATCTCGAATTAAAAATTTTAATTGGATACTTAAAAGGATATAATTACAACGAAATAGCAAACCAAAATAAAATTTCTAAAAAAAGCGTAGATAACGCGTTAAGTAGAATAAAAAATAAACTTTCTTTTTTAAAAAATAAAAATAATGATAATATTTAGTTTTTTTATTAATCTTTTTATGTTACAATGAAACTATTGGAGAAATATATGAAAATTGGCAATATTAATTTAGATGAAATTGTTCCTGAAAATGACTTAGAACAAGAAATAATTGATGATTTAAAATCTGGAAAGAATAAGGAAGTAATCACTCGCTGTCCACCTGAACCAAGTGGATATTGGCATATTGCACATGTCAAAGCATGGACTATTGATTTTGAAACTGCAAAAAAATTTGGTGGCAAAACTTATTTAAGAATGGATGATACAAATCCTTTAAAAGAAGAAGGCGAATTTGCTGAAAGTTATCTTGAAGATTTGGCTTGGCTTGGCTACAAACCAGACAAACTTATTTATGCAAGCGAAGCCTATTTTGAAGATATTTATAAAATAGCAGAACAAATGATTTTGGATGGAAAAGCATATGTATGCGAACTTTCTGCTGAAGAAGTGTCTGCAAGCAGAGGAACTCTTACAGAACCTGGAAAAGAAAGTCCATACAGAAACAGAACTCCTGAAGAAAATCTTAAACTTTTTAGAGATATGAGAGATGGAAAGTTTGAAGATGGAAAGGCTACTTTAAGAGCAAAAATAGACATGGCTCATCCAAACATGAATATGCGTGACCCTGTTATGTATAGAGTGTTAAGAGCAAAACATTACAGGCTTGGGAATAAATGGTGTATCTACCCTATGTATGATTTTGCGCACCCTCTTGAAGATGCTTTGGAAGGAGTTACTTACAGCCTTTGCTCAATGGAATTCCATGAACATAGACCTCTTTATGAATGGTTTATAGAAAATGGCTGGAAAAAGCCTTATCCACCAAAGCAAAGAGAATTTTCAAGATTAACAATTGAAAATGTTTTAATTGGAAAAAGATACTTAAAACAATTTGTAAATGATGGAATAGTAAAAGGCTGGGACGACCCTCGTTTCCCTACTTTAGTTGGTGTTAGAAGAAGAGGTTACACTGCCAAAGCTTTAAAAGATTTTGTAAAATCCGTTGGTTGGGGAAATGTACTTGAAGTAACAGTTCCATACAGCGCACTTGAATATTATGTAAGAGCCGACCTTAATCAAATTGCAACTAGAGCAATGGTTGTTTTAGATCCTTTAAAGGTTGTTATTACAAACTTTGATGGGCAAGATGAAGAATTTGAAATTCAAAATAACCCTAACGATGAGACTCAAGGTTTCCACAAATCAAAATTTGGAAAAGTAATTTATATCGAAAATGAAGACTTTTCTATAAACCCTCCACCAAAATACAACCGTCTTACACTTGGAGGAATTGTAAGATTGAAAGGTGCTTACATTATAAAATGCAATAATGTTGTTTATAAAGAAAATGGTGAAATTGATCATCTGGAATGTGAATACATTCCTGAAAGCAAAAGCGGAAATGATACAAGCGGAATAAAATGTAAAGGGACAATTCATTTTGTAAGTGAAAATAATTGTTTTGAAATTACAGTAAGAGAATTTAAAAACTTAATTAAACGAGAAATAACCAATCCAGCGAAAGCATTAAGTGAAGGCGCAAAGGTTGAAGATATTTTGGAACCCGATTCATTAATTGAAAGAAAAGCTCTTGCTGAAAATTTCTTAAAAACAGCAAAAGTTGAAGATAAATTCCAATTTATGAGAAAAGGTTACTACTGTATGGATAAAGATAGCACAAATGAAAACTACATTTTTAATAGTACAATTTCTTTAAAAGATAGTTTTAACAAATAAAAGATAGCTTATTTTAGCTATCTTTTATTGTTTGCTATCTAACATTTTGATTTTCTAATGTATTTAAACCTCTATACTTTAAATTAAATTTTGCTATTTTAGGCAAATTTGTGTTATCTATTTCATAATAGACATCACTTAATTTCATTAAGTCTTCTTTTAATGCATTGCTTCTAAAAAATCTTTGCGTTATTTTTTCTTGAGCAACATTATGTCCACCTTCTTCAACTCTTTTTGCAACTCTTTTAATATTGACAGATGGTTTATTTGGAGAAATAAAGATTGAAAATATTTTGTATCCATTTTCCTTATATTTTTTTATTAAATCCAATTTGCTTGGATGAGACATTACAGTTTCATAAATAACAGAATTTTTTGATTTAATATTGTTTTTTATGTTTTCCATTGTATAAAACATTGCTTGATAATTTCTTTCTTTTTCATTTTTAACATCTTTAAAGATTGTCTTTGCATAAATGTCTGCATTAATATATTTTACATTTTTAAAAATACCTAATTTATAAAAGTTTGCTATTAATGTAGATTTTCCACTACCATTTGGTCCTGCAAAAACATAAAGAAATTTTTTTTCTCCTGAATTATTCATATTTTTCAATAAAATTTCATTAGCTTTATCGCTTGAAATTATTTCAAAACTTTTAACAACATTTTCAACACCGATCATCTTTTGCTCCTAAAAAAAATAAAAAAACAGGCTTTTTTGCCCGTCTTCTTCTACTGGTTGCGGGAGGTTTTTAACCACTCCCGACAACGAGGTTATATCTTTGATATATTCCGAAGGTCTTATGTAAAAAAAACGAGCTTTTTTAGCTCGCTTCATTTTACTGGTTGCGGGAGTTGGATTTGAACCAACGACCTTCGGGTTATGAGCCCGACGAGCTTCCGAGCTGCTCTATCCCGCGTCATAAACAAGTCTTTTTCAACTTGGTGTAATTATTATATGCCTAATTTTCTCTTTTGTCAATAACTTTTTTAAAATTTTTTTTGATTTTTAAAAGAAATAAATAGCACTTATTATCGAAATCATGGCAAGTCCAAATATAATCTTCGTGATAACTCTAAACACTGATGCATGTTCAAAGTATGCTCTTAAAATATATCTTATAAACATAAGTATTGCACCTATTAAATACAGAATTGCTGAAATCGTGTGAGTGCTTGCTATTACACTCGAAATTGAACAGCCAAGAATTGCGCCACTGAATAAGAACTCAACAAAAGAAATAACTTTTCTAGTCATATCTATATGATTGCCCATCATAAAAACAGTAAAGCCAAAGCCTGCTCCAAATAAAAATCCTCCAACCAAGCCAAAAATAGTGAATGGTGCAAGGGAAATACTACCACAAATGAGCATAGTAAGGCTAGAAATACTTAAAATTCCTCGTAATACAACCCCAGCAGTATTTTTATATAAACACCCCTCAATAGCCAAATAAAAAGCAATTGCAAGCGTTATAGTCAAGTATAATGAATTATAAGTTGTTGACAAATTTCCACAAACAATAGCAAAAAGCAAAAAAGCAAGTGGAGTGACAATACAAAAAACCATGCCAGAAGTTTTTTCTCTGTCATTCAAAAATGCGTTTATCGTTGCAAGCAAAAAGCAAGCCACCGCAAAAATAACATAAGTTATCAAATTCATACTTTTATTTTAACCAAAAAAAATATTATTGCAAAATAAAATAATAAAAAAAAGAAAATTATCAAAATTTTCTTTCAATTTTTATTAGCCAAATTATTTGTATTGATACTTTTCTTAAAGACAACAAATCTATCAAATGCATATTCCGTAACGAAATTTATAATCATCATCATAACCGTAACCAGCGTTTCATGCCAACCGACATTTTCCAATGCTTCGCCACCAAACACTGAAATTGGAATAAAAACTATATAATAAAGTAAAACTAGGAGCATTGCTTTTGGGACATTGTTTGCAGATTTAAATGTAAATTTCCTATTAAATGTAAAATTCCAAATTACAGACAAAGTTATAGATATTAAATATGTAGCCCACCAATTTTCCCAACCTATCACATGATACATAAGTTCAAAACTTCCAAGTTGTATAACTCCTGCAGACAAAGAAAAGCATAAAAATTTTATAAACATAATTATATCTTGTTTTTTGCTTTTTTTATTATCTAAATCAGCTATTTCGACATCTTTACTGTTAATTTTCTCGTTTTTTACATCAATTTCGATATTTCTTTGATTCTTCTTGTCTTCTTCCATTTTTTCTCCCCAAATTAGTTACAATATATCATATTTTTAAGCATAAATCAAAATATTTTTTTCAAATTGCGAAAAAAATTTTATCTTGTCGAAACAAAAAAAATGCCAATTTAAGAAAGCTAGTTTCTTTGTTTTGCTTGTTTTTTTCCTTATTATATTATATAATATATATGTATTTATATATAGGAGTTTCTATGGAAAATATTGAAAATATTGAACAAGATGCAAAGGAAATTGGCAAATCAAACAAATATGACGCAAGCGATATTCAAGTTCTTGAAGGATTGGAACCTGTTCGTAAAAGACCTGGAATGTATATTGGTTCAACGGACGAACATGGTCTTCACCATTTGGTTACAGAAGTTGTCGACAACTCCATTGATGAAGCCCTTGCGGGTTATTGCACTAAAATCGATGTTACATTAAACTTTGATGGTTCTTGCTCTGTATCTGATAATGGAAGAGGTATTCCTACAGGCATAATTCCAAAAGAAGGCAAAAGTGCTGTTGAAGTTGTTTTAACAAAACTTCATGCAGGCGGAAAATTTGGTGGCGAAGGTTATAAAATCTCAGGCGGATTGCATGGGGTTGGTGTTTCATGCGTTAATGCACTTTCAAAATATATGAAAGCGGATGTTTACCAAAATGGGCAACATTATCAAATTGAATTTAGCCGTGGCAAAAGTTTAACCCCCCTTCAAATTGTTGGGGCAACGGAGAAAAGAGGGACAACCATAACATTCCTTCCTGACGATGAAATTTTCGAAACTGTTAATTTCAATTTTGACATAATGAAAAACCGTTTCAGAGAAATTGCCTTTTTAAATAAAGGCTTGATAATCACTTTAGAAGATAAAAGAGAAGGTCAAAATAGAAGAGAAGAATTTGAATTTAAAGGCGGTATTGTTGAATTTGTTGATTATTTAAATAAAAATCGCGAAACTTTGCTCTCATACCCTGTATATTTCAACAAATTTAATCGCAATAACAAAGGTGAACTTGAAAACGAAATAGAAGTTTGTTTTCAATTTAATGAAGGTTACAGCGAAATTATAAATGCCTATGCAAACAATATCAACACGGAAGAAGGTGGAACACATTTAGATGGTTTCAAATCTGGCTTAACAAAAGTAATAAATGATTATGCTGTTAAAAACAAAATTATCAAAGAGAACGAAAAACTTTCTGGTGAAGATTGTCGTGAAGGTATCACTGCAGTAATAAGTGTAAAATTGCGTAATCCTCAATTTGAAGGACAAACAAAAACAAAACTTGGAAACAGCGAAATGAGGACTATTGTTTACAAAGCAATGGTTGAAGAATTTGGCGATTATCTTGAACAACACCCTGCTGAAGCAAAAAATCTTATTATGAAATCAATAACAGCACAAAGAGCAAGAGATGCGGCAAGAAATGCCAGAGAGCTTACAAGAAGAAAAAGTATTTTGGAAAGCACTACTCTTCCTGGAAAACTTGCAGATTGCAGTGAGAAAGACAGAAGATTCTGTGAAATTTATTTGGTCGAAGGAGATTCCGCTGGCGGAACTGCCAAAACTGGTAGAGATAGAAGATTCCAAGCCGTATTGCCATTAAGAGGTAAAATATTAAATGTTGAAAAAGCAAGACTTAACAAAATTCTAGAAAATCAAGAAATAAAAATGATGATAACCGCTTTTGGAACTGGTATTGGACAAGACTTCAATATGGACAAATTGAGATACGATAAAATTATTTGTATGTCCGATGCCGATGTCGACGGAGCACATATTAGAATTTTGCTTTTAACATTCTTCTTTAGATTTATGCGTCCACTTCTTGAAGAAGGTCATGTTTATGCAGCAAAACCACCTCTTTACAAAGTGACAAAAAACAAAGAAGATTTTTACTTCTATTCTGATCAAGAACTTGAAGAATGGTATCAAACAAATGGAAGAAAGGGTTGTGCTCAACAAAGATACAAAGGTCTTGGTGAAATGAATGCTACTCAATTGTGGGACACAACAATGAATCCTGAAAGCCGTATTTTAATTCAATTAACAATTGAAGATGCTATTGAAGCAGAAAAAATGTTTAACGATTTAATGGGTGAAGATGTAGAACTTCGTAGAAAATTTATTCAAGAAAATGCAACGCTTGTCAACCCAGATGATATAGATGCTTAAGCAAACAAATTATGTTTGGAGGATATATGGACAAAATTGATAATAAAAAATCTTTAGAAGAGATTTTAAAAGATTCAAAAATTGAAAAAGTAGACACAGTTGACAACTTAAAACATAGTTTTATTTCCTATGCTATGGCTGTCAATGTTTCTCGTGCTATTCCAGATGTTCGAGATGGGTTAAAACCTGTTCATAGAAGAATTTTATATGGAATGGGCGAAATGAACAATTTCTACGATAAACCAACAAAAAAATCTGCTCGTATTGTCGGTGATGTGATGGGGAAATACCACCCTCATGGCGATAGTTCTGTTTATGACGCGATGGTTAGACTTGCTCAAGACTTCTCTATAAGATACCCATTAGTAGACGGTCAAGGAAACTTTGGTTCAGTAGACGGCGACCCACCTGCCGCATCAAGATATACAGAAGCAAGGCTCTCAAAAATTGCATCTTTAATGCTTGAAGATATAGATAAAGAGACAGTAAATTTTTATCCTAACTTTGACAATACTTTGATGCAACCTTCAGTTTTGCCTTCAAAAATCCCAAATCTTCTTATAAATGGCGCAGATGGTATTGCTGTTGGTATGGCAACAAACATTCCACCTCATAATTTAACAGAAGTTTTAAATGGTCTTCAGGCAATGATTGATAATCCAGATATTGACATTGATGAATTGATTAAATATATTCCTGCTCCTGACTTCCCTACCGGCGGTATTATCATGGGAAGAGCAGCAATCAAACATGCTTATAAAACAGGCCGAGGTGGCATTGTTGTTCGTGGAAAAGCAGAAATTGAAGAACTTCCAAATGGAAGAAGCAGAATTATAATAACGGAACTTCCTTATCAAGTAAATAAAGCACAATTTATCATTCAAATGGCAGAACATGTAAAAAACAAAAAACTTGAAGGTATCAGCGATATAAAAGAAGAATCTGACAGACATGGAATGAGAATTGTTGTTGATATTAAAAAAGATGCCAATGCACAAGTCGTTTTAAATGCTCTTTATAAAAACACACAACTTCAAAAAGGTTCCGGAATTATAATGCTAGCTCTTGTTGATAATCAACCTAGAATTTTGAATTTGAAAGAAATGCTTTATTACTACCTAGAGCATCAAAAAGAAGTACTCGCAAGAAAAACTCAATTTGACCTTGCAAAAGCAAAGGAAAGAGAACATATTGTAAAAGGTCTTGTTATAGCCCTTGCAAACATTGATGAAGTAATAAGAATTATAAAATCATCAGATGACAAACAAGATGCATGTGAAAAACTTATTGCGAACTTTGAACTTGACGAAATTCAAGCAAATGCTATTTTGGAAATGAAGTTGTCAAGACTTACTTCTCTTGAAGTTGAAAAGTTAAATGAAGAACTTGCTGCACTTGAAGCCACAATACTAGACCTTGAAGATATTCTAGCAAATCCTCTTAGAATTTTGAAAATATTAAGAGATAATTTTGAAGAAATCAAACAAAACTTTGGCGATGAAAGAAAAACTGAAATCAGTTTGGAAGCTGGCGGAATTGATATTGCAGACTTAATACCTCAAGAAGAAGTTGTTATATCAATGACAAATCAAGGATTTATAAAGAGAATGTCTGCAAGTGAATACAAATCACAACGCCGTGGCGGAGTGGGAGTTACTGCCCATAAAACAAAAGAAGAAGATTATGTAAAAAATATTTTCACCACATCTTCTCATGATGATTTATTATTCTTTACAAACAAAGGCAAAGTTTACTGCATAAAAGCATACGAAGTACCGGAAGCACAAAGAACAGCAAAAGGAAGGGCTATGATAAACCTTTTGATGTTAAGTGAAGGCGAAAAGGTTACAACAATAATTCCTAGAAAAGAAGATGACAAAGAAGGTTATCTCATCATGGCAACAAAAAGCGGCCTTATAAAGAAAACTAAACTTGAAGAATTTGCTTCTATTAGAAAAGTAGGTAAAATTGCAATTAAACTACTAGAAGACGATGAACTTATTGGCGTAGAATTATCAAATGGAAATGATGATATTTTAGTTGCATCTTATGAAGGTAAAGCAATAAGATTTAACGAAAAAGATGTGCGTTCAATGGGTAGAGATAGTCAAGGTGTTAGAAGCCTTAAACTTGGTAAAAATGATTATATTGTAGATATGGCAATAATCAAACCAAACACTCAAATTATTACAGTTTCTGAAAATGGCTATGGAAAAAGAACAAATGTTGAAGAATATAGACTACAAAGCCGTGGTGGAAAAGGTGTTAAAGCCGGAATATTTAATGAAAAAACAGGCAAATTAGTTGCTTTAAGACAATCTTATGAAGACAATGATATTCTTCTTGTTGCCGATAATGGTATCATTATTAGAACAGCTATTGACCAAATAAGCTCACTTTCTAGAGTAAGTCAAGGCGTGAAGATAATGAAACTCAGAGATAACAGCAAAATTGTAGGTGTTGCTATCACAGCTAAAGAAGAAACAACTGACGAAAATCTTGAAAGTCAAGAAAATGATAGTCAATCCCCTGTTGAAGAAAACAATGAAATTCAAAATCAAGAAATTAGCGAAGAAATAACTAATGAAGACAGAGAAGAATAAGACTTTCTAAGCCAAACTAATTTTGGAGGGAAAATGGAAGAACAAGAAAAAAATTATCTGCAAAACACTCTAAAAGTGATAAATAAAAAGATTGAAAAAACTCAAATTGAAATCAGTCAACTAAAAAGTCTTTTTGAAGAAAAAAGAGCAGAACTTGGGAACAACTTTTACGAATATAAACAAGGTCAGGACCTTGCATCAACCTTTACAAATTTATCACAAATAGAAGAACAGCAATTAAACAGCGAAAAGCAGTTAAGGAAACTAAAATTTCAAAATAATTCACCTTACTTTGCAAGAATTGATTTTCAGACAAACAATTCAAATGCACAAAAAATATATATAGGTTTAGGCTCCATAATCTACAACAAAAAAGTCTATGTTGTAGATTGGAGAACTCCTATAGCATCAATGTATTATGAATATGAACTTGGTAAAGCAAGTTATGAAGCAAACAATAAAACCGTTGATGGCGAAATTTTGTTAAAAAGACAATACAAAATTGAAAATCAACAACTTTTATCTTATTTTGATACAAATTTAACTATAAACGATGAAATTTTACAAGAAATTTTATCAAAAAATGCTTCAGACAAGATGAGACAAATTGTTTCAACTATACAAAAAGAACAAAACACGATAATAAGAACTGAAAAAAACGACAATATTTTAGTTCAAGGTGTTGCAGGTTCTGGTAAAACATCTATCGCGCTCCATAAAGCAGCATACTTGTTATATAAACATAGACATAGCCTAAAGAGCAATGATATTCTTGTTCTATCACCAAACAACATCTTTTCAAGTTACATCAGCGAAGTTTTGCCACAACTTGGAGAAGATAATTTGGTTGAAACAACCTTTGCTCAAATTGTAAAAACAGAATTAAAACGACCATTACAACCAAGAGAAGATATGCTTGATGACCTTGCGACAAAAGCAACACAAGAACAATTAAATGAAATTTCTTATAAATCTTCATACGAATTTCTCGACAGCCTTTTAAGATTTTTAAAAGGACCTTTAACTGATATTTTTACGCCTAAGACGCTAAAATATGTCATTAAAGAAACAGAAGATGGCGAAAAAGAAGAAATTATTTTTACCGAAGAAGAAACAAGAAATTTGTTTTTTAAAACATTTAAAGGTTATGACTTCTACGAAAGAATTAACAAAATTGCATGGCAATATGCGATGGTGTTTACAGAAAAGAGACATTACAACAAATCACAACATCGTGGCTTAAAAGAAAGATTCAAACAAATTTTATATAAATTTATGCCAATAAGAGATGTAGAACAAGTTTTTCAAATATTTATGGCAAGAGAAAAATTGTCTGCAAGAAAAACAACTACTATAAACTATATGGATAAAGGCACTTATCTTGCAATAAAACATTATTTATATGGAATTGATCATGATTTTTCGGCAAAATATCTCATTATTGATGAAATGCAAGATTTCACTCCTGTTGATATATATATGTTTAAAAAACTATGGACTTGCCCTTGCATAATCGTTGGTGATGTAAATCAATGTATAGAAAAAAATTTAACTGACGAATATTTGCAATTAACTGCAGACTTCTTAGGTTGTAAAATATACAATTTAAACAAAACATATCGTTCAACTCAAGAAATAGCAACTTTTGCAAATCAAATGATGTCAATAAAAAATGTTGATTATGTAAATAGAAGGGGCTCTTCTCCGATAGTTTATCAAACGTTAAATCAAGGAGAGATTATTTCAAAAATAATCAAAGAAGAATGTGCAGAGTTTGCACATGTTGCAATTATCTGTAAATGTAATAAAGAAGCAAAAGAAGTTTGCAAATTGTTAAATGGATACGTTGATTATGTATTTATGAAAGAACCAGATGATTATAAAAACAAAGTTTTAGTAACAACCTGTGCAACTGCCAAAGGAATTGAATTTGATGCAGTCATCGTTCCTTTTGCAGATGAAGAAAACTATAAAAACAACTTAGAAAAAAACATTCTTTACATTTCTTCCACAAGAGCTTTGCATAAATTATTCTTTACAACAGATAAAAATCCAACAAAATTTGTAAAAAGTTTAGCTGTGAAAAAAGTATAATTATAAATTTTAATGTCAAAAAATTTTAGTTTTTTTTACATTTTAAAATTTACAAACATTATTTTGTAAAATCTTGTTAAAAAAAATATACAATAATTAATCTAACAATATTGTTTTTTGATTAACAATATCAAAAAAAGCACAAAAAATATAAAAAATACTGTGGAAATGTGGATAACTTACTGGTTTTTGCATAAATAAAGGTCAAATTTTTACAAAATGCATAAAAATAAGCAGTTTTGTATAAATATTTATTTGTGGAAATGTGGATAACTTTTTGTGGTTATTTTAATAAAAATCTGCATTTTATTTGACAATTAATAGTTTAAAATGATAAAATCGTTCAATTAAATTTAAAAACATTGGAAATGTTTTTCTAAAATAAATAATGAAAGGAAAGTTTTAAAAATGACAGAAAAAAATATAATAAAACCTCGAAAATTGTCAGGCTTTATGGAATTGATGCCAAACAAACAATATATCTTTGATAAAATGATTGAAAAGATTAAAAACATATACCTAAAGCATGCTTTTTTGCCACTTGACACGCCTGTTTTGGAATTAAGTGAAATATTACTTGCAAAATCAGGCGGAGAAATAGACAAAGAAGTTTATCGTTTCAACAAAGGCGAAACTGATATTTGCATGAGATATGATTTAACTGTTCCTTTAGCAAGATTTGTGGCTATGAATAGTGAACAATTACACTACCCTTTTAAACGCTTCCAAATTGGAAAAGTTTATCGCGGAGAAAGAGCTCAAAAAGGTCGTTTTAGAGAATTTATACAATGCGATGCCGATATAATTGGAAACGAAGAACTTTCTTTAGTTGCAGATGCTGAATGTTTGAAAATAGTTGATGAAGTTTTTGAAACTTTAAATTTAAACATTATTAATCAGATCTCCAACCGTAATATCTTGTTTGGCTACGTAGAAGGTTTAGGTTACAAAGATAAAACTCAAAGCATTTTGACTATTCTTGATAAAATAAACAAGATAGGAAAAGATAATGTTTGTGAAGAACTCGAAAAATTAGATATATCTAAAGAAAATATTTCAAAATTGGTTGATATTATAACTAAAAGAGGAAAATTTCAAGAAATTTTGACACAAATCAAAAACTTATCTGAAAATGAAACTTTCCAAAAAGGTATATCACAAATTGAAGAAGTTTACTCTTATCTTAAAGCAATGAATATAAATGAAGAAAAGATAGAATTTAACCTGGGTATTATTAGAGGACAAGATTATTATACAGGAACTGTTTTTGAAGCTATTTTGCCTGAGCACAAAGATTTTGGAACTGTTTGTGGTGGTGGAAGATATGACAACCTTGCAACATATTTTACAGACAAAAAATTTCCAGGTGTTGGGTTGAGTATAGGTTTTACTAGACTTTTTGACTTGTTAGATTCAAATGATATGCTTAAAGACGCCCCTTTAAATAACATAATGTTGCAAATTATTCCACTTGGAGATACTTTAAAAGAATGTTTGGAACTTCAAAGTTTCTTTGCTTCACATATGGTTTGTGAAGTAGCATATGAAAATCGATCATTTAAAGCAAAAATGAAAGATGCAAACAAACAACAAATTCCATATGTTATTATAATTGGAGAAAATGAAGTTCAAACTCAAATATTTACATTAAAAGACATGAAAAATTCTCAACAATATAATTTTAGCAAAGAAGAATGTTTAGAATTTTTATCTAAGATTAAATAAAAAAGGTGAAATGATTTTCATCTTTTTTATTTTATATTTTGTTTTTATCTTTTTTTTGTTTATAATAAACTTATGAATACAAAAATTAAAGAAAAATTAAAATTGCTTACAACAAAACCAGGCGTTTATATAATGAGAGATAAAGATGGGGTTGTTATATATGTAGGCAAAGCCAAAAATTTAAAAAATAGGGTCAGCCAATATTTTAGAAACTCCCCTAAACCAAGTAAAGTTCAAGCAATGGTTGATAATGTTGATGAATTTGACTATTTTATAACTGCATCTGAAATGGATGCATTAGCGCTCGAAAATAACTTAATAAAAAAATATCAACCATTTTATAACATTCTTTTAAAAGATGGAAAACAATTTCCTTACATAAAAATTGATTTAAAACAACCTTTTCCAAAATTAGAGATAGTGAGAAAAGTTAAAAAAGACGGAGCAAAATATTTTGGTCCATATTTTGCAGGGCTTGATGCAAGAGAAATTGTAAAAACAATAAATTCGGCATTTAAAATAAGAACCTGCAATTTAAAGATAACCGAAACTTCAATGGCAAAAAGAGAATGCTTAAATTATTCAATGGGGTTATGCTCTGCACCATGCACAAAAAAAATATCAATAGAAGATTACAAAAAAGAAATTAACAAAGTTATCAATTTTTTAAATGGTAACGATGAGGAAATTGAAGAAATATTAAATAAAAAAATGATTTCTGCGTCAGAAAACGAAAATTTTGAACAAGCAATAACTTTTCGCGATAGATTAAAAATGATTTACAAGTTAAAACAAAGAGTAGTAGCCAATCTTCCTAAAAATGTTGATAAGGATGTTTTTGCTTATTATTGCGATGGTTTAAGTGGTGTAATTTGCGTTTTAATTGTTCGTGGTGGCAAAATTTTAGGTGTTTTAAATTATCCTTGCCTTGATGCTGAAATAGAAGAAAATCAAACAATTTTTAATTTTATTTGTCAATATTATCAAAATGTTACAATTCCTAATGAAATAATTTGTTCTCATGAATTGCCCGACCAAGAGCTTTTGCAAAAATTTTTAAACAAAAAAATTTATATTATAACAAACCCTCATGGAATAAACAAAAAACTTTTAGAAATGGCATTAGAAAATGCCAAAGAATATCTTGAAAAACATCTTCAAAAAGAAAAACTTAAATATAACAACACTTTGGGCGCAATAAAATCTTTGAAAGAAAAATTATCTTTAAAAAATTTGCCACAACGAATAGAATGTTACGACATATCTAATATAAGTGGGACAAACAAAGTATGCTCCATGGTAGTGTTTAAAAATGGAGAACCAAGCAAAAAAGATTATAGAAAATTTAAAATAAAAACAGTAAAAGGCTCAAACGATTTCGCTTCATTAAAAGAAGCTTTGACTAGAAGATTAAACCGCTTAAAAGAAGGAAAACTTGAAAGTTTCAAAGAGAAGCCAGACTTGATTATCATAGATGGTGGAAAAGGTCAATTATCTTCAACATACGAAATTTTGATTGAAAGCCAAATTGAAAATATAGATATGATTTCTTTAGCAAAAAGAATAGAAGAAGTTTTCTATCCAAACAATCCCCTTCCTACAATGTTAAAGCCTGGCTCTGTGGAATTAAGGCTCTTGCAACGAGTTAGAGATGAGGCTCATAGGTTCGCTATAACTTATCATAGAAACATAAGAACAAAAAGACAAACTGAAAGCGAACTAGAAAAAATTGAAGGTATAGGTCCTAAAAAAAGAGACTTGCTTTTAAATGCATTTGAAAACAGCGAAAATGTTGCCAAAGCAAGTTTAGATGAACTTAACACTGTAAAAGGCTTATCACAAAAAGACTGTGAAAATATTTACTATTATTTTAATAAAAATAGAAAAATATATGATACAGAATAAATTTATGATAAACAATTGGAAAAATTTGAAATAATAGATATAATAATTTTGGAGGTTCTAATATGAAAAAAATAAATATGGTTCAATATGGTTGCGGAAAAATGAGTGCTTATACAATGCGATACGCACTTGAAAAAGGAGTAAAAATTGTTGGCGCTTTTGATATTAATCCAAGCATCATAGGAAAAGATATTTCTCAAATAATAGGAAGTGAGAAAAAATTAAATGTTAAAGTAGACAATGCAGAAAACTTTGAAAGTTTTTTAAAAACACATTTAGTAGACATTGTTATAGTAACTACAACTAGTGTTTTTGCTGAAAACTACCCTATTTATGAAATGTGTGCAAAATATGGAGTAAATGCTATTTCTACTTGCGAAGAAGCATTTTATGCACAAAATTCTAATCCAAAACTTGCTAAAAAACTTGATAAACTTGCAAAAGAAACAGGTTGCACAATTTGCGGAAGTGGCTATCAAGATGTTTTCTGGGGCAATCTTATAAGTGTTTTAGCCGGAGCTACACATAAAATTACTAAAATCAAAGGAAAGTCAAGTTACAATGTAGAAGATTATGGTATTTCACTCGCAAAAGTGCATGGTGCTGGACTTGACGAAAAAACTTTTGAAAAAGAAATTGCTTCCGCAGACAATATATCTCAAGAAGAAAGACAAAAACTTATCAATCAAGGAAACTTCGCTCCAAGTTATATGTGGAATGTTAATGGATGGCTTTGTTCAAAACTAGGGTTACATGTCACAGAACAAACCCAAAAATGCATACCTCAAATTGCTAAAAGAAATATAAATAGTTCTACTCTTGGAATGACAATTAAAAAAGGTGACTGCACCGGAATGAGTGCCGTTGTTACTACCAAAACAAAAGAAGGTATAATAATTGAAAGTGAATGCATAGGAAAAGTTTATGATAAAGATGAGTTTGATTGCAATGATTGGACAATTGAAGGAGAGCCTTCAACAAGAGTGGTAATTGAACGCCCTAGCACAGTTGAATTAACTTGTGCAACTGTTGTTAACAGAATAACTGAAGTTTTATGTGCTGAACCAGGTTACACTACCACAGATAAAATGTGTGAAAACTTTTATAAAGCACAAAATCTTGATAAATATGTTGAATTTGTAGATTGTGAATGTGATGGTCATTGCGACGGAGAATGTCAAGGACATTGCCATTAAAATAAGGAAAAACAAATGAAAAAAGGATTGTTTATTACATTTGAAGGTGGAGAAGCTTGCGGAAAAAGCACACAAATTAAACTTTTAAAAGATTATATTGCTTCAAGACCTGATAAAGAAGATTTTGTTTTTATCCGTGAGCCAGGGGGAACAAAATTAGGAGAAAATATTAGAGAACTTTTACTTAATTATGAAGAAGATTCTCCTACCCCTAAATCAGAATTGTTATTGTTCCTTGCAAGCAGAGCACAACTATTTGAAAAAGTAATTTTGCCCGCATTAAACGAAGGTAAAACCGTTATTGCAGATAGATTTTTTGATTCAACTGTAGCCTATCAAGGCTTTGCAAGAAATATTTTAAATGCTGATGAAATTTTAGATTTACACAAAATAATTTTAGGCAATTTTAAACCAGATTTAACATTCTATCTAAAAATTTCTCCAGAAGAAGCATTTAAAAGAAAAGCTGTTTTCCCCACTCTTGATAGAATGGAAAAAGAAAACATGGATTTTCACCAAAAAGTTTTTGAAGGTTACAACTATTTAAGTAAAATTGATGATAAAAGGTATGTTGTACTAGATGCTACTTTGCCAATAAATATTATACATGAAATGATTATAAACAAAATTAAAGAAAAGTTAAAATAAAAAAGATGCTTTAGTAAAGCATCTTTTTTATCTTATATTAGATTTTTTTTGAAATTTTCCATCTTTTTTATGAACAATAAACTTTGTATCTTGGCTTTGGCTTAATTCTTTGACTCTGTTTAAAGCTTCTTCTTTAGTAGGTCTGCTGTCAATCACTCTTTTGGCTCCATCTTTTTTTATTTGCCAAACTTTTTGCTCTTTTGAAAAAACAACTCTGTAAACAGCCTTTTTTGTTTTTTCATCTTCTTCAACTTTTTTAAATTTATTATCCTTTACATCGTTTTTCTTCTCTTTTACTTCTACATTATCTTCTTTCTTTTTTCTTTTAAAACACATATTTGCCTCCATACTCAAATTATACACCTTTTTTCGACAAATTGCAATACCAAAAAAAATATTGTAGATATCTTTTTAAATGTTTTGTAAAGATTTAACTGCTTTTATTTTGTCTTTCGACTTAAAAACAAAACTTCCACTTACCAAAATATCCGTTCCACAAGCAACAATTTCTTGTGCATTTTCTAAATTAACTCCGCCGTCAACTTCTATTTTATATGAAAAATTATTATTTAATCTAATTTTATCAAGTTCCTTTATTTTTTCAAGAACTTCCGGCATAAATTTCTGGCCACTAGCTCCTGCCATTACACCCATAACAAGTACAAGATCAAGATTATAAAGGTATATTTTAATTTCGTTTATTGAGGTTTGAGGATTAAATGCAAGACCTGCCAAACAACCGCAATTATGTATTTCTTCAATGCATTTTTGTAATCTGTTTTTATCTTTAAATGCTTCATAATGCACTGTGATAATGTTAGCACCAGCTTTAGCATACTCTGCAATGTTTTTTAAAGGTTCATCACACATTAAATGAACATCGAGCATAATTAAACTATTTGCATTAACATTATTTACCAATTGAGCATTTATAGTTTTTCTTTTAACAAATATTCCATCCATAACATCACAATGTAAAAAATCTGCAATCCCTTGCATTTCTTTTGCATAATCAACAATATCTTGAAAATTTTCAATTGGATCTGTTGAAACAGACACTAAAACGTTTTTTTTCATATACACCCCTTAATATTTTTTCCTTGACTTTAACTCTTGCAAGATTTTTAAATAATTTTGATATCTAATAGAAGAAATTTTTTCTTCTTTAACCATGTTTATCACTCCACATTCTCCACTCTCGTGCAAACAAGAACGATATTTACATTTGGCTCTTGCTGTCAAAAAATCTGGATAATAAGAAGACAATTCTCTTGGCTCTAAATCTGTAACATAATCAAGAGCAAGCATAGAAAATCCTGCTGTATCTGCTATATAGCCTTGTCCAACTTTATACAACTGAACAAGCCTTGTTGTTTGTTTTCCTCTTTGTATTTTTGAAGAAAGTCCATCAACGCGAGCCATATTTTTGCTAAAAATTGCATTTATTAAAGATGATTTGCCAACCGCACTTTGTCCTGCAAAAGCAGTAATTCCTTTTATATTTTCTATCAAACCTTCTATTTGCCCATTTTTTGCTGACACAGTAAGAATTGATGCAACCTTATTATAAGTATTTTTGATATTTTCAACAAATGAATTTTCTGCTTTATCTATTTTGTTTATTACAATTATGGGCTTAATTCCTTTCACGAAACAATAAACTATCATTTTATCAACCAATACCAAATCTGGCTTTGGAACGCATGAAAGAACAATAAACATTATATCTAAATTGCAAATAGGAGGTCTGATTAAAACATTCTTTCTTTCTTCTACTTTTTCAATATTTTTGTCAAAAATTACATAATCTCCAACAAAAATTCCTGAATTTTGAGTTTTACCGCTAGCATTTAAATGAAAAACCTTTCCTGTGGAAATTTCTTCAACAGAAAAAAGATTTGCATTTTTTTTAATAACCAGTCCTTTCATAAAACTCCTTTAATTAGCAAATTTGTTACGAAGTTGTCCGCACGAGCCACCTATATCTTCTCCCATGTTTCTTCGTATAGTAGCAGAAATTCCAAGATTATTTAATTTTTGACAAAATTTTTCTGCATTTCCCCTGCTAGTAGCAGTAAGACATCTTTCTTTAACAGAATGCAACATAATCAAGTTTACATGACAAACTTTTCCCTTTAAAATTTGAGCAAGTTTTATGGCATCTTCTTCGCTATCATTAATGCCATTTACCAAAGTGTATTCTATATAAAATCTTCTGCCTGTTTTTTCAAAATACCTATCACAAGCTTGTAATATTTCTTTTATACTCCACCTATTTGCAACAGGCATAATTTTTTTTCTCTCTTCATCATTTGTTGCATGCAATGATATTGTCAAACTAATACCATAATTTTTATTTGAAAGGTCATCAATTTTATCTACAAGACCACAAGTGGAAAGCGATATGTTTCTTTTACTTATATTTAAATTTTCTTCACTAGAAACCATTTCTATAAATTTGCAAACATTGTCAAAGTTGTCAAGAGGTTCTCCACTTCCCATCAAAACGATATTTGTTATCGATCTATTTTTTTTACTACCACCATTATCTCTGTTAACTAAATAAATTTGTCCAAGTATTTCACCTGCTGTCAAATTCCGTTTTAAACCTTGTAAAGTTGAAGCACAAAATTTACATCCCATTCTGCATCCAACTTGAGTAGAAACACAAATTGTATTCCCATATTTATAACTCATAAAAACACATTCTACAATATTGCCATCTTCAAATTGAACCAGATACTTTTTTGTCCCATCTTTCGAAATAAGTTTTTTAAAAATAAAATATTTTGGATATTCCACCTTTATTTTTTCTTTTATTTCTTTAGATAAAACACTGATTTCTTCAAGAGTTTGACCATTAACAATAGCCTCAAAAATTTGTTTTCCTCGAAATTTCGGTAATCCTTTTTCAATAATATTTGAAATAAGTTCTTTTTCATTTAAATCAGCAAAGTTCATTTACAAACTCTCCTTGTGGATGAAATCCATTTAAAAAATCTGTTCCTGTCATCCTTTTCCCTGAAGGAGAAAGACAACTTAAAATTTCAATTGCTCCATCATTACAACCAATAACAAAATGTTTTTTATCGTCTAATATTTCTCCCGATTTTAAGAATATATTTTGCAATTGATATTCTGCAATTTCATAAATTTTTATTTTAGATTGTTTATAAAAAACATAAGTCCCCAATGTTTCTGCCAATGCTCGAAATTTGTTAATAATTTCTTGTTTATTAGATTTAAAATCTAAAAGCCCGTCTTCTTTTTCAAACTTTTTCACATATGTTGCTTGCAAGTCATTTTGTTTATAAAAACAAAGTTTATTCTTTATTTTTAAATCTATTACTTGCTTTACCATATCGCCACCAATTTTTGCCAATCTTGCTTCAAGAGAACAGTACTTTTCATTTTTTATTATGTCAACTTCTTTTTGTAAAGCAATATCTCCAGAATCAACTTTTTCGCCCACTTTCATTATGGTAACTGCCGTTTTTTCATCTCCATTTAATATAGCATTTTGTATAGGGCTTGCACCTCTGTAAAGAGGTAATTTGGAAGGATGTACATTTAAACACAACCTGTAATCTAGAAATTCTTTTGGCAAAATTTGTCCAAAAGAAGCCACAACTGAAACATCAAAATCAATATTTTTAATTTCTTCTAAATCATCTTTTATTTTATTTGAACATAAAACTTTTATATTTTTTTCTAACGCAAATTGTTTAACTTCGTTTGCTTGCAGTTTGTGCCCTCTCCCCATTTCTCTGTCAGGATTAGTAATGATTCCAACAATGTCGAGTTGATTTTCAATCATACTTTCTAAAACAAGTTTAGAAAAACGCGAAGAACCTAAAAATAATATTTTCATATTCTTCCACCTTTTTCTAAATACTCTTTCTTATCAAGCGTTTTATCAATAAATAAAATTCCGTCTAAATGATCTAATTCATGACAAATACACCTTGCAAGCCATTTTTCTCCCGTTAAACTAAAAGGATAACCATATCTATCTACAGCTTTTACGGTGATTTTATAAGGTCTTTCAACTCTTCCTTTAAAAGACCCAACGGACAAACATCCCTCTTTTTCAATATCTTTACCTTCTTGATAAACAATTTGAGGATTAATTAGTTCTACAAACATATTATTTACATCAACAACAACAATCCTTCGTAAAACTCCTACTTGAGGTGCTGCAAGTCCCATACCGTCATTTGCATACATAGTTTCTTTCATATCGTCAAGAAGTTGCCATAAATCCTCATCAAAGTTTTTTACTTCCTTTGACTTTTTTCTTAAATTTTGATCTCCTACTTTAACAACTTTCCTTGTTGCCATAACTTCTCCTTTTTAAGCCATATTGCTTGGATTAATTTCCAAAAATATATTTGTTTTTGCAGTTTTTTTCGCAATATTAAACACTTCTTCTTCAATTTGGTCTGCTTTTTCTAGTTTTATTCTTAAAATTATTTGAAATCTATATTTGTTTTGCAATCTTTTTATTGGTGACTTCATTGCATCTAAATATAATATTTCACTAGAATATTTTTCTTTTAACTTTTCAATTTCAGTATAACATATTTTTAACAATTCTCTAGCATAATTTTCATTATTATCACTAAAAAGTAATCTAATAATTCTGCTAAATGGTGGAAAATTTGCTGTTTTTCGAATATTAGCTTCTTTCCTAAAAAAACCTTTATAATCATAATTAGATACAAATTTATAAACATAATGGCGAGGTGCATATGTTTGCAATACCACCTTGCCTTCATCTTTGCTTCTTCCTGCTCTGCCTGCGACTTGAGTAATCAACTGAAATGTTTTTTCAGTGCTTCTATAATCTGCTTGAAACAAACTCTGATCTGCATCGACCACTCCGACAAGTGTTACATTCTCAAAATCGTGCCCTTTTGCTATCATTTGAGTTCCCACAAGAATACATGGCAAAGTATTTCTAAATTCATTTAATATTTTTTGGTGTGCATTTTTGGTAGATGTGGTGTCATTATCCATCCTTAACACCTTTACATCTGGGAACAATTCTTTTAACTTTGAAACAACTTGTTCCGTGCCAACCGCCCCATATTTTATATTTTCACTTTTACATTTTGGACATCTTGTTAAAACTTTATATTGCTTTCCACAATAATGACATTTAAGCCTGTCATCTTCTTTGTGATAAACCAAACTAACATCGCAATCAGAACATTGTGCAACATAACCACAATCTCTACATCTCATAAAAGAAGAATAACCTCTTCTATTAATAAAAATCATCGCCTGTTTTTTATTGTTTATCACTTCAACTAAATCAGCAATTAATTGATTGGAAAAAATAGAGTTGTTGCCTTGTCTTATTTCCCCAAGCATATCGACTATTTGTATTGCAGGCAATTCTTTTCCATTTGCTCTTATAGGCAATTCTACAAGCTCATAATTTCCATCCATAGCATTTTGATACGATTCTACTGATGGAGTAGCACTTCCCAATACTAAAGGACATCCATTGTGCTTTGCACGAAATTTTGCAATATCGTGTGTAAAATATCTAGGATTTGATTCTGAAACATAACTTTGTTCATGCTCTTCATCAATAATTATGATGCCTAAATTTTCAACAGGAGCAAAAATCGCCGACCTTGCACCAATTATAATTTTAGCCTTACCTAAAAAGATCCTTTTCCATTCATCAAATTTTTCTCCAGCAGAAAGGCCACTATGCAAAACCGCCACGAAATCGCCAAATCTAGCTTTAAAATTAGACATAATCTGTGGCGTAAGAGATATTTCTGGAACAAGCATAATGGCATTTTTGCCGGCGCTTAATTCCCTTTCTATCAAATTCATATAGACTTCAGTTTTTCCGCTTCCTGTCACGCCGTGAAGTAAATATGTTTTATTGTCTTTAATTCTTTCTATTGCCAATTTTTGCATTTGATTTAATTGAACTCTGTTGTCCTCTTTCTCAATTACAAAAGGTTTTCTGTCAACTTGAGTTTTTTCTTTTTCTATAATACCGTTTTGTTGCAAAGTTTTAAGTGTACCATAACCAAACTTTTCTCCTAATAACACAGAAGAACAACGTTTTTCTTTTTTTAATATTTCAATTAGTTCTCTTTGTTTTTTAGCATTGCTTTTAGGAATAAAATTTTCAACTTTTAAAGTGTAAAATGTTTCAAAAATTTCTTTAACTTTGCCTTCTCTCATTTGGGATGGTAAAAATAATCTTAAAATAGAAGCCATGGTTAAATGATTTTTTTTAACCATAAATTTCATTACTTCGAGCATTTCTTCTTTTATAGCAGAAAATTCCTCAATTGTTCTATTAATAGGCTTAACTTTACTTATATCATATGAACAATTCTCACTTAATCCAACAACAAAACCTTGTACAATTCTGTTTCCAAATGGAACAAAAACGCGCATACCTATTTTCACATTTAAACTATTAGGCACGCTATATTCAAACTCTTTATCAATTGCTCTAGCATCTTGATCGATAATAACTTTTGCAAACATAAAAAATCCTATTGCAACTTTTAAAGTTACAATAGAATTATATCACAAAAAATTTAAAATTTCAATTAAAGTAAATACTAAAAAGCGCTTGGTCGAACCTTTCCTTCAACTACTTCTTCACAAGCCAATGTGATAGGTTTTTTGTCTTGTTCAGAAAGTTCTAAACGTCTTATAGATTCAATTTCTTTTGCTCTTTTTGCGATAAGAGTGCAAAGAACATATCTATTTCCATTTGTTTTTTTCAATAATTCATCAATCGATGGTTGTATCATCATAATTTTCACCTCAAATTTTTAAGTATTATAACATATAAAAATCAAAAAGTAAACATTTTTTGTTTAAAAACTTGTAATAAGCCAATTAATTAAAAGAACTAAATCCGGCTTCAGTCAAGTTGTTAACAGTTACCTCTTGAGCGAATTCTCCTGCTAAAGCAAGATTCTTTGGCAATGGGCACAAATCGTTATTAAACCATGCGAAAGCACTAAAATCACTTCCTAAATAAGTTTTATATATATTATCGTTGACATTGTTAACAGAAATTATTCTATTTATGCCTCCTGAATTTTCTCCAAAAATACTGTTAACATTTATTATTGCAACAGAATAACAATCATAAACGGTTGCACCACTTGAAATTGAGCCTACCACCGAGCCAACTATGGAATTTCCGTTAATATTAGATTCATTTCCACAGTCTTTGACAGAGCCACCATTTTGACCAATAATACCACCAACCACACTTGTAGCAGTAATATTTCCTGCGTTAAAACTTTTTAAAATTTGAGTACCTTTTTCACTGCCTCCGACGATACCGCCAACATATTTATAAGCATTTATTGTTGCATGATTGTAATTGCTTTCTATTACAACATTTCCAATTATACGTCCTGCAATTCCCCCAGTATATTCAGAACCCAATATGCTGCCAAATACATTGTTTCCTTTTATCAAAGCACTACCTTCCGCTAAAGCAACAATACCACCAATATAATTAGAGCCTTTAATGTCGGCATTTTCTAAATTAATATTTGTTATTTGTGCATTATTTCCAATGTAACCAAATAATCCTTGGTAACTGTGAGCGTAAGTTGAGCCGTTCATTGTTTTTAATCCAGTAATTTTAAAATTGTTGCCGTTCAAACATCCTTCAAAAGCATAATTTCTTAAGATGTTTGTTCTATCATAGACTATTCCTATAGGTTGCCAATAGTAATTACTCAAATCAATATTTCCGGTTAATTCAAAATATTTTCCAGAATAGGTTTCTCCATTATAAACTTGACTTGACAAATACGCCAATTGCTCTGCATTTGCTATTTGATATGGATTTTCTATGCTGCCATCTCCTGCATTAAATGCTTGAGTATGAGCTGTCCAAGTTTCTTCCCAAATTGCTTTTATTTCAATATTTTCTGCACTTGTGATTAAGTAATAATTGGCATTTGTGGATAAATCTGACAAATTAATACACTCATTTACGATAATTAAATTTTGTATTTTTCCTTTAAAATATTGACCATTAGGAGAACTTGAGTTGTTAGAAGCCTCTGCACCTATGAATATAGCATTGTTAGCATTATAACCGATAAGCCCAGAACTGAAATTGGCAGAAGTGCCTAATAAAACATTATCAATATACAAGTAAGCCTTTTTACCATCAAATGTTGCCACAAAAGAATGCCATCCAGATTCCAATGTACTCCAAGATTTGTCCACAGTAATAGATTTATATCCGTAACCTTTATCATAAATCGCAAATTGTATTTTCCCACTATTTGATTCAAAATTCCATCCACCTGTTTCTGTACATGAAATCAGTCTCATATTATTAGAACCATAGTCCGACCAGTCATCCATGTAAGCATTAAAAGCAATTGTAATTTTGTCACTGTACATTTTATCTCTACCAATATTGATATAATCATCTACCCCATCAAACTCTTGCGCTTGAGAAAAATATTGATTGCTTAATAGCGTTGGCTCTCCTTCTACAATTTCCCATCCTTTAAATATGTAACCTTCTTTAGATGGAGTTGTTAAACTTATAATCTGTTTATAAATTGTAGAATTTGTTGGTGAACTTTCTCCTTCATAAGTTCCCCCTTGCGTATCAATTAAAAGATTATATTCTTGATATTTCATTTTAATCTCAATAATCGCATCCCAAGTGGAAGAGCCTGCAGGATTGGAAGAAAAATTAGCAGTAAAGGTATAGGAGCCATCCGAGTTTTTTGTTATTGTTCCTTTATTTGTGTCTACTGAAACAAGTGCATATCCTATTGCGGGTACAATATCAGAAATCTTCATTGTTTCACCAATATACATAGAGGCGAAATATTGGTCATTTAAACCGGTTTTTGTTTGACCGTTATAGGTTTGACTAAAAGTTCCAACGGTATAATCTTCTACCCCAGAAGTATTTAGCATATTTACATTAATTCTATACGATAATTTATTCCATTGAGCATATAATGTTTCATTTGAAGCACTAGTTTTAATTGAAGAAGAAGTAATTGGATCTCCTCCACTTTCTTTAGTATACCACCCTTTAAAAGTATACCCAACCTTTGAAGGTGCAGAAGGAAGAGAATAGTTTGAATAATAATCTACATATTTTGTTGAATAAGTAGAATTGTCTACCTTATAAGTGACTGTATATCTCACGGGCGCAAAAATCCAATAAAAGTAATATTCATTACTAATTTCGTCCCAACCAGTATGAGAGCCTAGACTAAAAGTGTAAGTCGCTGATTGTTCAGATGTAGACCATGCAGAACTTGCATTACTAAACAGCGTACTTTTATCTGCAATAATGTCTGCAACATTATTAACAGAATCTGTGCTTGTCGCGCCTTGATTTAAAAGTTGCATTCCTCCATCATAATAAACCTGAAAGCCTGATTTAGGCTTTACGGAATATGTAACAGAATAAGAATATTGTTGACCAGTAAATCCATGTGCATAAGATGTCCCTTTTGCATATGCGGAACTCCCCGCATCCGTTTCACTAGATGATGTTGCACTACAACCTCCGCCATCATTTCTAGTAATTGTAACATTAACCTTAAATGTCCCCGGACTTGTACCGTAACTTGTGGTTGCACAATAATCATTAGTTGAAAAAATTCCTGGAGAACTTTCAGAATAAGATTGTGGTGATTTTCCTAACCCAAAAACATAAAAATTATAAGAATTATTTGTAGTTTTTGCATCAGTGTCTTTTAAAGATAAATTAACAAAAATAGACCCTAGAAACATTGTGATTAAAGATATTAATATTAAAAAAAAATATTTTTTTAAGTTATTTGCTTTATTAAAATCAAAAATCACCTTTATTCACTCCTTTTTATTCAATATCTAATATATTATAAACAAAATCAATAAAAATAACAAACAAAAAAGCAAGATTAATCTTGCTTAATATTCAATATTTCATTTTTTAATTTTTTATATTCGTTTTCATCAATTAAATTTTCTTCATATAATTCTTTAATTTTTTTCAAATTGTTCGTAATTTTATTATCTTCAAAATTCTCATATTTTATTTTCGCCATTTCATCTTCTCTGCCCACAATTATACCCGCAACAGATAAAGCACACGCGATAAGTCCACCAAAAATAATTTGTAAAATTATCATTATAACTATAAATGCTGTTCTATTTTCGACTTGCTCCTTTGTATATTTTGAAAAATTAAAGAAAAAACATCCAACAATAGTAGTAAAAATTCCTAAAATTAAGGATATAACTGTGGTTGTAATTACGGCACCTTGAATAAACTCAATACGATTTGGATCACTTAAATTTTCTATGATATTACTCTTTAATGAGAAAAATATGCTAATCAGTAAAATTGCACCCAAAACTTCAATACATGCTGCAATAATTGTTA
>CALWTO010000043.1 GCA_944384485.1 uncultured Clostridia bacterium | reverse complement strand
AAAGTTGCTGAAGGTGATGTTATCAGTGTTGAAAAACTTGATAGAGCTGTTGGCGACAAGGTAAACTTGGAAGTTTTACTTGTTTCAGATAATGGAAAAGTTGTTGCTGGAAATCCATCTGTAAAAGATGCTGTTTGTGAAGCTGAAGTTGTTTCTCATGGCAAAGGCGACAAAATTGTTGTTTTCAAATATAAGCCAAAGAAAAACGAAAGAAAAAAACAAGGTCACAGACAACCATTTACTCAATTAAAAATTTTATCTATTAAAAAGTAAGGTTTATTATGACAAAAATTACTTTTTTTAAAAAAAACAATCTTTATATTGGTTTTGAAGTTCAAGGTCATACTGGAAAAGATGATTTTGGCAAAGATTTGCTTTGTTGTCAAATTTCTACGGTTGCTCAAATGGCAATTGTTGGCTTTGACGAGATTGAAAAATTTGCAGAGTTTAAAGAAATATCAAATGGCTATTTAAAAATAAAGGTTAAAGATATTTTTACAGAAAAAGAAGAAGTTCAATTTTTGCTTAAAACATGCTATTATTCTTTTAAATCAATAATTGAAGGTGAAAATAAATTTGCAAAAATGGAGGTAAAAAATGTTTAAGTTTAATGCTCAACTTTTTGCTCACAAAAAGGGTGGTGGTAGTACCAAAAACGGTCGTGACTCTCAAAGCAAAAGACTTGGAGTTAAGGCTTACGGTGGTCAAAAAGTTACTGCAGGCAGCATAATTGTTAGACAAAAAGGCACAAAGGTTTATCCTAGCACAAATGTTGGAATGGGTAAAGATTATACTTTGTTTGCTCTTTGTGATGGCGTTGTTAAATTTGGTTTTAGCAATGGTAAAAAAGTTGTTGCTATTGTTGCAGAATAATTATTATAGCAGGATGTTTCCTGCTTTTTTAAGTTATGGAATATAAAAAGTTTAAAGATAAAATAGAAATTTACGATAAAGAAGATTTTAATCCACAACATATTCTTGAATGTGGA
Organism: uncultured Clostridia bacterium; assembly: GCA_944384485.1. GTDB lineage: Bacteria > Bacillota > Clostridia > Christensenellales > UBA1242 > Caccovivens. Next base: position 2,103 of record CALWTO010000043.1, on the reverse strand, counting down.
CAGGTTTTTTCTTATGAAAAATTAAAAGAAAAATATATTGTTTTTCCTGAAAACAAATATGCTGAAATTTTTGAAGAAAAAGATAAGTATATAATAAAAACAAAAGACACTCTTTATTTCGAAAATTATTTTGATTTACAAACTGATTATAAAAAAATAAAAACACTTTTAAATAATTTTGATTTATTGAAAAATCCTATAAAATTTGGTTATGGAATTAGGATTTTAAAGCAAGATTTGTTTGAAACGGTAATCTCTTTTATAATTTCAGCAAATAACAATATAAAAAGAATAAAAATGATTTTAAACAACTTGCGCAATTATTTTTTTGCAGAAAACAAAGGTAACTATTTTCCTTCTTATGAACAATTAAAAAAATGTGATGAAGATTTTTTTAAACAAATGGGGTGTGGATATCGCTCAAAATATTTAGTTTGCGTTTTAAAACAAATAAATCCGGAAATATTAAATAATTGGAGAAATCTTGATAGTGAAAGTTTAAGGACAAATCTTATTTCTTTAAGCGGTATAGGGCCAAAGGTTGCAGATTGTATTTTACTTTTTGGATATGGGAAAAAAGATGTTTTTCCTGTTGATACCTGGATACATCAAATGTATTGTAAATTTTATAAAAATCTTGAAAACAGAGTACAAATTCGAAATAACTTAGTTAAAGAGTTTGGTGATTTATCTGGTTATGCACAACAGTATTTATTTTATTATCAAAGATCTTTTTTATAAAAAATCTGTTTATTTTGAGTTTACAGATTTTTTTGTTTTGGGTATTTACAACAAAAGATTTGTATGTTATAATACAATTAGAAAATTGGAGGGAACATGAACTGCTTATCTTTACTTAATTTTGGCGCAGTTGAAATAACTTTTACTGTTTTAGGTGTGATTGCAATAATAGCTTTAGTTTTACTTTTTGTAATTGTGCCTATGAAAGAATATTTTACAGCACTTTTTGCCAAGGCTCATATTTCAATGGCTAAATTGACTTCTTTGAAAAATTGCAAAATTGCGCCTATGAGTTTGGTTGAGGCTTATATTTTATCAAAAAGGTCAAATGTTGATTTGAAAGTTGAAGAAATCGAGTCTGTTTTGCTTGCTAGTGGAAATGCAAAAGACATGATTAGTGCAATGAAACTTGCTAAAGAGGCAAATATTGCTTTACCTTTTTCTTTGGCGTCAGCACTTGAAATAAAAACAAAAAATTCTCTTGATGTAGTTAGACAAGCAGTTGAATCTTTTAACGAAGAAATAACTGAAATTAAAGCCGTATCAAAAGACAATGTTGAGCTTGTTATAAATTGCAATATGATTTTGAAAATACTTCTTCAAAAATATTTATTTGGGCTTTCTACAAATAAGATAAAAGCTTTTGTAACTGAAAAAATCATAAAGAAAGTTCCAACATTATTAAAAGATGAAATTTTGAAAAATCCTGAAATTTTAATTGAAGGAATTGATTTTGTTAAAGCGTCAGAAAATACTGCATATTCTTTACAAAATGTTATGATTTCAAATATTTCAATTGGAAGAAATTTCCAAATGGATATGGAAATAAAAAAGGCAGAAAAGGAAAGAGTTTTTGCTCAAATGCAAGCTGATAGAATGAAAACAGTAGAAGAGATGAAGGAACTCCGTTCTAGAACAAAAACTGAAGAAACGAAAGCAAGCTTATTGGAAGCAGAAGCGCAAGTACCGATTGCCATTTCACAAGCTATAAAAGAAGGACGTTTTTCTGTGATGGACTATTACAAACTTATGAATCTTCAAGCTGATACCGCTTTGAGAAGATCCATCATGAATAGCGACGAGAAGAAAGAAGACGAAGATATTGATTTTGATGGATTTGATGATGGAGATGATGAATAATGGGAAACATTACAGCAATTATTGTTGTTTGTTCTGTTTGTGGATTTTTGATAATCTGTCTTTTGTTCCTTTATAAAAAATTGAAAAGCAAAAGTTCCAAATCAAAATTAGACGAAGAAATCAACAGATATAAAAATATGAATAAAGGTGAGTATGACAACTCCCAAACTGATACTAACAACAAAAAGGCTAAAAATGAAAGAAAAATAGAAGTAAAGCAAC
>CALWTO010000042.1 GCA_944384485.1 uncultured Clostridia bacterium | reverse complement strand
GTCATATTACTAGTATCTAAAATTATAGAATCTTTTGCTGGCTTTAATGGTGCAATTTTTCTATGCTCATCATTATAATCCCTTTGCCTTAAATCTTCTAAAATTTGTTCAAATGTTGGAGCATCTTTTTTATTTTTTAATTGATCATATCTTCTTTGCGCTCTAACTTGTTCAGTTGCCGTAACAAAAAATTTAAAATCTGCATTTGGTAAAACGACAGTTCCAATATCTCTTCCTTCCATAACACAATTGTATTTTTCAGCAAAATCTCTTTGTAGTTTTAAAACTTTTTCTCTAATAATAGGAAATGGTGATATTTTAGAAGTCAGCATTGAAATTTCTTCAGTTCTTAAAAAATCTTTATAATTTTTTCCATTAACAAAAACAATTTGCTGATTCTCGTTAAATATAATTTCTATTTTTAAATTTTCAACAAATTTTTTTACACTTTCTTCATCAATTTCCATTTTTGATTCTTTGTAAGAACATGCAATAGAACGATAAATTTCTCCTGTGTTTAACATTTTTAAATGTAAAATTTTTGCAAGTTCCCCTGCTAATGTGCTTTTTCCGCTTCCAACATGACCATCGATTGCAATGTTTAACATATTCCCCCCCTAAAACACAAAAAAATTAAAAGAGAAAATCCCTTTTAATTTTCAAATAAAGTTAAATAAATTTCTATAACCGTATTAATAGATTTGCAAAGTTTTTCAATTATAAGATTTTTGATTTTGTCATCATCACTTGACAATAATGCTCCAATGTTTTTAGAAATTGAATTCAAAGCAACAACTAGTTCCATATTGTTAGGATAATCATAGTCTTGAACATCTTCTATATTGCAATTAAACTCATCTCTAAACTCTTTAAAAGTATCTTTAATAAGAGTTTTAACAAGTTGTTGACCATCTTTGCTATATTTTTGGCAAAGTTCAACATCCCCGTCATTTAAAGCAATTTCGCTTTTTAAAAAATTTTCACAAGCAGTAGCACTGGTTTCTAACAACTCGGAAAGTAATTCAAAATTTAACATATAATCCCCTTATCTTTTTCTTTTTTTACCACTAGCAAAAAACATAGATAACATTGATGCAACAACAAAACAAATTATTCCATAACCTACTGTAAACACAATATCTCCATTTTTAATGGCACCAATCATGTTTTCAATGCTTGTATTTGAAATCTCGTTTGCAAATAAAACATACATGATTATTGCCACAAAAGCAAATACAAAAAACAAAATTGCAAAAATTCTAGTTCCAATAAGTTTATCTTTGCCTGCAGATTGCATGATTAAATTTACGATTGTAAACAAAAGCATAAGTCCACAAAAAACCATCGCTAATATTAAGAAAATGTTGCCTACCAACCAATATGTGTTTTGATTTTCTTCAAAAGTAATTAAATCATATCCTGAAGATGAAGATGTGATATTGTTGTTAAAAAAATCTTTAATCCAACTTGAAAATTCATTACTTTCTCCACCATAAACAGCAAACGCAGGCTGAGTTAACATAATAAACGAACAAATTCCTAACAATATTGTTATTATTCCACCAATCATAACAACTCCTTTATTTAAATTTAGCAAAAATGCTAAATAATGTCAATCAATTTGCTATTAAAGTGCAAACTAAATTCTTATTTTTAATTTGGAGCTACTGGCGGGAATATAAACTTGCGCGAACTTAGAAAAATCTCACAATTGTTCGCTTTTTATTTAGTCGCGCCTTCACTCCTTCACTTGGAGCTACTGGCGGGAATACAAACTTGCGCGAACCTAGAAAAATCTCACAGGTGTTCGCTTTTTATCTGGTCGCGCCTTCGCTCCTTCACTTGGAGCTACTGGCGGGAATCGAACCCGCGACCTATCGATTACGAATCGATTGCTCTACCGACTGAGCCACAGTAGCATAAAACCAAATGTGCATAACATTTGGCTTTTATTCGTTGAAATCATTATATTGTATTATGCATAACATAACAATCTCAACATTTAGTGAATTAATTTAAAAGAAACCTTTTCTTCTTTTTCATCTTTATCAACGACTTCAACCTTAACTTTTTGATCAAGTTTTACAATTTCATAGATTTGTCTGTTATTTTCTTCCGTAGCATTTTTTATATGCAACAATCCAGTTGCACCATTTTCAAGTTTTATTATAGCTCCAAATTTTAATATTTTTATAACTTCGCCTGAATAGACTCCTCCGATTTCTAGTTCTCTTATTGCTTTTAATTTTGGACTTTCTTCAAGTGCTTTCATACTTAATGCTACTTTTTTATTTTCTCTGTCAACTTCAATAACTTTAAAATTATGTTCTTCCCCTATTTTTAAAATTTCTGCTGGCGAATTTATACGCTTATAACAAATATTTGAAATATGCATAAAACAATCAACTCCACCAACATCTACAAACACGCCATAAGGAAGAATTTTTCTTATTTTTCCTTTAACAATTTTATTTATGAAAATTGAATTCCAAAACAATTCTTCATTTGTCTTTTTTATTTGCTCTTCTAACAACTTTATGCTGGCTATAATCTTTTTACTTTCTTTGTCTATTTCAGTTACAAAAGCATCAAATTGCTTTCCTACACATTTTCTTTGGTCGAGATATTTTACAGAAGTTTCATCTTTAGGAATAAAAATTTCATAATCACCCATTTTGGAAACTAGTCCCAAATCATTAAAATAAGAAGGAACAAAAGAAAAAACACTCCCAAGTTTTAATTTGGATGCATTTTGCGATTGCAAAATTTTTTCATCAGCTTGACATTTTGAAACCTCAATCAATCCTTCTTCGTTTTTTGATTTTGTTATAACTACCTTAAATCTATCGCCAATTTTTATTTCGTCAAAATCGTCTGCTTCTTCTTTTGGCAAGTATGCATCATTTTTTCCACCAATATTAAAAATAATACCATCTTCCCTTTTTATAACAACTACTCCATCAAACATTTGACCTTTTTTATAAGAAGTCATTGTTTTTTCAATCGCATCTAAACTAAATTTTTCGTCACTCATAAATAAATCCTTTGGAAAAAGTTTAACAAATTATTTCTTTTTTGTCAAAGAATTCAAAGTGGTTTCTCTCAATTCGTTCATTTTTTCAGCCACAATATCACTTGCTTTTTGTAATACATCGTTATCTAATTTTTGACCATAAAATTCCTCAAGAGTAAATGGCTTGCCTATAACTACTTTGTTTCTTCTCCAGAACTTTGGTTTTTTTGCTATAAACATAGGCACAATAGGAACTTTTGCTTTGATTGCAAACATTGCAACACCATGTTTAACTTCTCCTAATTGCATATCTTCATTTTTATTTCTTGTACCTTCTGGAAAAATGACAAGTTTTTTATTTTCTTTTAAAACCTTCATACAATTCTTAATTGCTGCTACATCAGTTGACTGCCTGTCAATTTTTATCGCCCCCATTGATTTTAAAAAACTTCCAATAAGTTTGCTTTTAAAAAGTTCCTTTTTTGCGACATAGTATTTTTTCTCCCATGTATGCACTGCCAAAAGAACGGCATCAAGATTTGATGTATGATTACTTGCTATTATGCATGCACCTTTTGGTATATTATTTTTTCCTACAAATTTAGTAGGATAACTCATCCTTATTGGCAAAGCTAATAAGCATTGAACAAAATGAAACATATTCTTTCTCCTTAAATATTATTTGCACAAGCATATGCTGTTGAAAATGCTGTGGTTAAATTAAATCCCCCTGTTAAACAGTCAACATTTAAAACTTCACCTATAAAATACAAGCCTTTTTGAAATTTACTCTCCATAGTTCTTGGATTAATTTCTTTTTCGTCAACACCTCCGCTAGTTATAATGCCTGCGTCCAAAGGATATAAATTTTTGTATGAAAGATTAAACTCTTTGAGCATGTTTACAAAATTATTTTTTTGTGTTTTAGATAAAGACTTGGCTTTTAATTCAAAAGGAATATTTAGTCTTTGTAAAAAAACATCACCAACAGATTTTGGTAAATAAAGTTTAACAAAAGTCGACATGGTTTTGTTTTTATTTGTTTCTATATCTCTTTCAAGTCTATCAAAAAGTTGTTGCTTTGAAAGTGAAGGTTTAAAATCTATAAATAAAAATTTTAATTTGCTTTTATTTATATAACTTGAAAGTGTTAAAACTATTGGTCCTGTTATTCCTCTATCAGTAAACATCATTTCGCCAAAATTATTATATGTCTTATTTTCTGTTTTTGCAGTCAAAATTACATTTTTTAAAGAAACGCCTTGCAATTGTTTTATAAATTTATCATTAACCTCAATAGGCACAAGCCCCGGTTTTATTTCCACTATTTTATGACCAAACATTTTTGCAAACTTATAGCCATCTCCAGTGCTTCCAGTTGCAGAATATGTCTTACCGCCTGTTGCTATGATAACCTTATCAAAAACATAGTTTTTCAGTTTCGTTTTTACTAAAAACATGTTTTTACTATTATCAAATGAAATGTTTAAAACTTCTTCATTTAATTTAATATCGCATTTCTTGCAGGCATTTTGTAAGGTTTTAATTACATCGCTAGATTTATCACTTTGAGGAAAAACTCTCTCCCCTCTCTCTATTTTTGTTTTTAGGCCTCTCTCTTCGAAAAAATTTATCACATCTTTTGGAGCAAATTGATTTATGCATGAAAACATAAACTTTTTGCCATTTACAACATTGTTAAAGAAGGTCTCCTTATCACAATTATTTGTAATATTGCATCTTCCTTTTCCTGTGATATATAATTTCTTGCCACATTTTTCATTTTTATCAAACATAGTAATTTCATGTTTTTCGCATAATAAACTACCCGCAAAAAGTCCTGATGCACCTGCTCCAATAATTGCTATTTTCACTCTGCCCTCACTAAA
>CALWTO010000041.1 GCA_944384485.1 uncultured Clostridia bacterium | reverse complement strand
ACCAGTCCATTTTGCACTTGTTGCCTGTATGTCATTTCCCTTGACGGTTGTTACACTTGTCATGTTTTTATTCATTTGTGCAATTTCTGCAATGCTCATTATCCCAGCACTTATACTTATAAATTGGTAAGTTTCTCCATCGAAAAGTTTTTCATTGTAAATGCTTTGCGTTGCAATAGTTTTGACTTGTCCTGTTCCTTGCACTAAATATTTTTCAGAGTTTGTAAAATTGTAATTTGCAAGTTGATAATTTTCGGCCATACTAAAATCAGAAGGGGTAAGGCCTTTTGTTGTAGCAGTTTCTATAAAATGTTCTTTGTCTTCTTCAGAAAAACCAGAGCCTAATATTTTTTCAAAAGCAGAATTTTGAGTATCAATAACTTTTTGTTCGTAAGCTGGAAGTTCTTGCAAATAAACATCCCAATCTACATTTGAACTCAAAACATTTTTGTAATACCAAGAGCCGAGTCCTACACCTGTAACAACTCCACAAAGAGTAAGTAAGCCAAAATTCATTAATCTCTTTTTCCATGTGAGTTTTTGTTTTCTTAAAAGTTCTTTTTCTTTGGTTTCTTGTTCTTTGATTATTTTTCGTTCTTGTTTTGTAAGTTGGACCGTGCTGTTTTTTCCAATTGACTTTCTTTTCTTTGTTTTGGTAAATTGATTAGTTATTTTTTTGTTAGCTTTAATTTTTTGTTTTTCTTCTTTAACTAAATCTTTTTTATTAAACTTTTCTTCATCAACAAAAGAATCTTCACTTTTTAAAAGCGAAGTTTTTTGATTTAAGTTTTTAGTTTTTTTATTTTTTTCAATCTCTAAATCAGATTGTTTTAAATTTATTTCAGACATATTAACCACTCTTTTCAACGCCCAAAAAAAGCAGGGTGGTGACAGTTAAAGTTGTTTTTGAGCGAATATATTTTAAATATCATTGCTGATATATTATTACAAATTTATGATAATATACTTATTATCAATATGTATTATAATATACTTTTATTATCATGTCAATTATTTTAGTTGTTTTTTATTGAAAAATGTCGAAATTTTTTATAATTTTTTTTGTATAAATATGCAAAAAATATTTGATTTATGCAAAAAAATATAGTATAATGTCTCTAACAATTACAAAAGGGGAAAATATGAGCGCCGAACTAACAAAAGATTTTATAAATTATTTTAAAACCAACTATTCCACGGAAGACTATTCTTCAAATCAAGCTTTAACTGAAGAAGATGCTCTTTTGTTGTTGAGTGCGTTTGATAAGGCAATAAATAAAGAAAATGCAGATAATGAAAACGCAATGAGATTGATTAAATCTTTAAATCAATATAATGATTATTTTAAAATAACTAGCAACAGACAACTAGATCTAAAAAATTACTTAAAAAAAGTGGCGGGGTGCGAAGATATTAACTCTGCTTTGATAAGCTTATTACACCAATTTTTAGACAAAGAAGATGTTGAATGTAAAAGTGGCATTTCTTATTCAGACAAAAAAAGTGCATTAAAAGCTGATGGAGAAATGTTTGATGAAAACATTGTTGCATCAACAGCAAAGGCTTATGGATTAAAAGAAGAAAACATAAAAAATATGCTATCATCCAAACTTGAAGATTATCTTTTAAATAAAGAAGAATATGTAGAATCTGCATTATATCATATGCATAGTTTATATTCATACAACAGTGTTGAAAAATAATTGCTTTTAATAAAAAAATCTTTAAAAAATCTTGAAAAACACTTGACAAAAAGTTGTTTATTATATAAAATATACTCGTCTTATTAATAAGGCGTTTTTTGTCTGTATTAGCCCCACAACACTAAATGTCTTGCAAATAGACTAAATTTCGGAGGAATTATAATGAAAACATTTATGGCAAAACCAACGGACATTGAAAGAAAATGGTTCGTTGTAGACGCAACAAACATTCCACTTGGTAGAGTGGCTTCACAAGTTGCAGATATTTTAACAGGTAAAAATAAACCTACTTTTACTCCACATGTTGATACTGGCGATTTTGTTATTGTTATCAACTCTGACAAAATTGTTCTCACTGGCAATAAACTTGTGGATAAGAAAATGAGATGGCACACAGGTTATATTGGTGGACTTAAAGAAATTGATTATGGAACTTTAATGGCAAAAAATTCACCAAAAGCACTTGAAAAAGCAGTAAAAGGTATGCTTCCAAAAACTTCTCTTGGAAGAAAACAAATTACTAGACTTCACATTTACAAAGATGCAAACCACAATCATCAAGCTCAAAAGCCTGAAATTGTTGAAGTAAAAGGAGCAAGAAACTAATGGCAGAAAAGAAAACTAAACAAGCCAGCCAAATCATTGCTACTGGCAGAAGAAAAAAATCAATTGCAAGAGTAAGACTTTTACCTGGAACTGGTAAATACACAGTTAATGGCAGAGAAATGGGTGAATATCTTCAAAGAGATACACTTCTTTTAGTTGCTAAACAACCTTTTGAGCTTACAAACACTGGTGATAAGTATGATGTTATTGTAAGAGTTGTAGGTGGTGGTGTTTCTGGTCAAGCTGGCGCTATATGTCATGGTATTGCAAGAGCTCTTGTTAAAGCTAGCGAAACATACAAGAAAGAACTTAAAGATGCAGGACTTCTCACAAGAGATCCAAGAATGAAAGAAAGAAAGAAATATGGTCTTAAAAAAGCAAGAAAAGCATCTCAATTCTCAAAGAGATAATATATATCAAAGACTTGGCGTTATTGCCAAGTCTTTTTTTGTTAAAAAATTTTTATTCAATTTATAAATATTTTTAATTTTACTTTTAGATTGCATTAAATAGTGATAAAATAATTGTATGGAAAAGAAATATGATATTGTTATTATTGGCGGAGGTCCTGCTGGAATAAGTGCAGGAATTTATGCTGTGAGAGCGGGAAGAAGCGTGCTTATTATAGAAAAATTTGCTCCAGGTGGGCAATTAGGGCTTATTGGAGAGATTGAAAATTATGCAGGGTTTGAAAAAATTAATGGTTTTGAATTGGCTCAAAAATTTGAAAAGCACGCAAAAAGTTTGGGCGTAGAGTTTGTTTTTGACAATGCTTTGTCACTTGAAAAACAAGTTGATAATAATATTGTAAAGTGTGAAAAAAATACTTATTTAGCAAACGCAGTAATACTTGCACTTGGTTGTCATTCAAGAGAATTAAATATAGAAGGGGAAAAAGCATTTAAGGGCAAAGGTGTGAGTTATTGCGCTTTGTGTGATGGGAATTTTTTTAAAAACAAAACGGTTGCAGTTGTCGGCTCTGGAGATTCTGCTTTTTCAGATGCTTTGTATTTATCTAACCTTTGTAAACAAGTTTATGTGCTCACAAAAGATCGTTTAAAATTGAATAATTATGCAGAAAACGAACTTGATGGAAAAGGCAATGTCGAACTCTTAAAAGGCGCAATTTCAAAAAAGATTATTGGTGAAGAAAAAGTTGAGAGCTTGGAGTTTGAAAGAAATGATAAAACAGAAAAAATAGATGTTGATGGTGTTTTTGTTGCTATTGGTAGAACTCCTGATACAAAGATGCTTAAAGGAGTGATAGATCTCGATGAAAGGGGGTACATTTTAGCAAATGAAAGCATGGAAACTTCTATGGAAGGTGTATATGTTTGTGGAGATGTAAGGACCAATAGTATAAGGCAAATTGCAACAGCAGTGGGTGATGGTGCAGTTGCAGGAACAAACGCAAGTAAATATGTTTTAAGGAAAATAGCAAAAAAATAAAAGCTTATTGGCTTTTATTTTTTATTAAACAATTTTCTATTTTAAATACAAACTATAAATCCTTTTTCAAGTGCATAGAAAGAGCATATTCCTTTTGTTTCCAAAATTCTTATTTCTTTGAATTTATATCTTTTTTCAAGTTCAATTTTTATTTGATTGACTTCTTCGTTTGCAAAACAATGGGTGATTATTATGGTTGAGTTTTCAATATCTTTTGCTTTTTCTCCAATCATTTGAATCATTTTTGAGATAGCATTTTTTATACCTATTGTCTTTTTTGCAATTTTGATTTCTCCATTATCTGCTACACAAATAGGGCGAATAACCAAGGTGCTTGCAATAAGACCTGCAAATCTGCTCATACGACCATTATTTACAAGATTATCAAATTTTTGAAGAATGAAAAATAATTCTCTTTCATCCCTATATTTATCAATCTCTTGTTTGATTTCTTCAAAAGAAAGTCCTTTTTCAATAAGTTCTTTAAGTTTGTCGACAATTAAAATTTCAGTTCCAGAAACGGCCTTTGAGTCAATTACATGAATATTTTCACTTTTTTCATAAGAATTTTTTGCAACAATTGCAGAATTGTAGCAACCTGAAAGTTTTGATGTTATTGTAACAACAAAGGTATAATCAGCATTTTTAAATTCATCTAAAAAACTTTGAGGAGCAGGGCAAGCACTTGAAGATTTTTTGCTTTTTTTCATATCTTCAAGCATCGATTTTGTATCAATTGTATCATTATCAATATATTCTTTTTCTCCAACATTTATAGTTAAAGGAATAATTTTAAATCCAATATTTTTATCTTCAATGTAGTTGCTTTTTAAATCAGAGCAACTATCAACCAAAATTTGAAATTTCATATTTTTCTCCATTTTTACATTTTTAATGCTAATTTATTATATAACATTATGATAATTTTTCAAACTAAATTCTGTTTTTTTAATTTAATTTATACGAAAATATAAATATTCTACAAATTTAAACATTATTCTTGGCTATGCTTATTTCTATTTATATAATTTGTCATATTCGAAGCAAGTTCTATTTTGCCATATTTTTCGTTTATCATATTTGAAACAAAAGAAAAGTCTTTTTGTTTTTTGTCAAACATGTTCATTTGATAAAAGTTTGCGTTTGTAAGCGTTGATGCCCTTAATCTAATTGCTCTTACTGGGTAGTCATAATTCCAAATACTGTCGGTTATTTTAATAGCTTTTTTTGCAAGGTCTTTAACTGAATTTGTAGGGGAAATCTTTGTGCTTTTATGAACTCGTTTTAAATTACTCGTTTTAATAGTCAATGACAAGGTATTTGCATGAACATTGTGCTTAATCAAACGTGCAGAAACCTTTTCTGCTAAAAAATTTATAACTTTTTTAACATCTTTTTTATAGATTATATCTTGAGTTGTCGTAGTGCCATTTCCTATGCTTTTAGGAGGGGGTAAAGTATAATAATCTGCAACATTATCAATATTTTCTCCAAGCAAAGATCTTTTTAAATTTATTCCATTTATTCCCATAACATGTCTTAAGTATTCATCACTTAAATTGACAAAATCGCCGATTGTGTCGATTGATATGGAAGAAAATTTTTTTCCCAATCTTCTTCCTATCCCAATTATTGAATTTAAAGGTAAATTATAGGTTTGATTTTTAAAATCTTTTTTTGAAATTTCTGTGGTAAAGTCTGGCTTCCTTAAGTCAGAGCCGAGTTTAGCAAATATTTTAGAAAATGAAACACCAACAGAAACTGTTAGTCCAAATTCTTTTTTAACTTTTTCTCTTATTTCGTCCGCGATCTGTTTGCCGTTTTTCTTTAAAACTTTTAAAGAGTCGGTAACATCTAACCAACATTCATCGAGCCCTAGTGGTTCAACAAAATTTGTGTAATTTAAATAAAGTTCGTGAAGTTTTGAAGATATTTCTTCGTATAAATCGTAATGAGGTGGTAGACAAACAAGTTCTGGACAAATTGCTTTTGCTTCGCCTATAACTTGTCCTGTTTTGACACCATAACTTTTTGCAATTTCATTTTTAGCAAGGATTATTCCTGTTCTTTTTTCTGGATTTCCGGTTACTGCAACTGGCTTATTTTTTAGTTCGTTTTTGCTTGCACATTCGACAGAAGCAAAAAAATTATTGACATCAGAATGCAAAATAACCCTTTCTTTCATTTGCCTTTTTCTCCTTTTTATAGTATAATTGCCTTTAAGAGAAACATTTATGTATAAAGAAAATGATAAATTCAAATTTGCAAATTTTTATTGTGATCCTTTGTCTTTAATCGCTGAAAAAGAAAGACAAGGGAAATTGTCCACTTTTACGAATGAGGACATGCATTCCTTGTATGAATATGCACTAACTAAAAATTATAAGGCAGGTGTAAAAGATGTTTACTGTGTTAATAACGACATGATAGATCTGTCAATTTTGGCTGTAAAATATAATTTAAATATTAAAAATATAGTAAGGGCTGAAAATATTTTTAAGATCCCTTCCTCATTTTTAGTGGGGAATAATTTAATAGTTGAATTAAAAAATATTGAAGAATATAATGATTCGTTTTTAAGTGATGTCATGTCCTTTTGTGCGAAATTAAATTTGCCTATTTTAATAGAATTTGGTCGTGACTTAAATTCACTTGGAAAGTTGAGTTCTAGATATAACAAAGAGCCTGAAAAAGTGCTTGAAGATTTTGGATTTTTAGATAAAAAATGTTTTTTGCTTGGGTGCAATTATTTAGATAAAGACGCGATTTCACTATTTGATAGTTATGATATTGAGTATATTTTTACACCTCTTGCAGACGGAGAAAAAGGCAGGGGATTTTTGAACTTTAAACTTTTTGAAAATAAGGTTTGCCATATTGGGACAGAGTCGGTTCAAAATATTGATTTAATAAAAGAAATTGATTTTTTAAGACTTGAAACAAACAATTTACTTTGTAGAAATAACCTTATTGATGAAACAAAATACTTTAAGTTATTACAACAAAGTATCGAAGATAATATGGGCTTATCTTACAATGGAAATTCTTTTAATGAAAAAATTGATTTGAAATTAGAGAATTTTCAAAAGTTAGAAGAAAATGTTTTAAATTTGCTTGCTCAAAAAGGGTAAATAAAGTTAAAATATAAATGCTTAAATTAAACAAGGAGAAATTATGGAATTAGCACAAACATTAGCACAAGAATTTGGAATCAAAGAGGAGTATTCTCAAAATTTAATCAATCTTCTTGACGAAGGTTGCACAATACCTTTTATTGCTCGTTATAGAAAGGAAATGCACGGCACTTGTGATGACCAAACTATAAGACAATTTGCAGACAGATTGAAATATTTAAGAAATTTAAATGATGAAAAAGCAAAGGTAGAAAAGGCAATTACAGAACAAGGCAAATGGACTGATGAAATCGCCCTTGCTCTTTCACAAGCAAAGACTTTAACAGAAGTGGAAGATATTTACAGACCATATAAACCAAAAAGAAAAACAAGAGCATCTGTTGCTATTGCAAAAGGTCTTGAACCTTTGGCTGAAATTTTGCTTGCTCAAAGTAAAAAATATGTTATAAAAGATGAAGCAACAAAATTTATCACAGAAGAAGTGCCATCAGTTGAAGAGGCAATTGCAGGGGCAAAAGATATTGTTGCGGAAAAGATTTCTGACAATGCGGAATTAAGAAAAGAGCTTCGTAATTTAATTGAAAATAAAGCATTTATTAAGTGCGAATTAATTGAAAATGAAAATAGTTTTACTTATGAAACTTATGCTTCTTTTAAGCAAGAAATAAAAAATATACCAAGTCATAGAATTCTTGCTATAAATCGTGGCGAAAAGGAAAAATGCTTAAAGGTAGATGTTGAGATAAATCCAGATTTAACATTGGCAGTTATAAATAAGTTTTATAAAAAAGACAATGCTGACACAAATGAAATTATGGAAGAAGTAATTTTAGATAGTTATGACAGACTTCTTTTTCCATCACTTGAGCGTGAAGCAAGAGCTAATTTGACTGACAGAGCAAATGAGCAAGCTATCAAAATGTTTGAAGTCAACTTGAAACCTCTTTTAATGGAAGCGCCTTTAAAAAATAATATTATTTTAGGTCTTGACCCAGCATACAGAACAGGTTGTAAAATCGCAGTTATTGATAAGAATGGAGATGTTCTTGCAACAACTGTTATTTATCCAACTCCTCCTCAATCAAAAACAGAGGAATCTATTGCAAAACTTAAAGATTTGATTGAAAAATATAAAGTTGATATTGTTTCAATTGGTAATGGAACCGCTTCAAAAGAGGCAGAAATTTTTGTTGCAGAACTTATCAAACATGTTTCTAGACCTGTAAGTTATGCTGTTGTAAGCGAGGCTGGGGCTTCTGTTTATTCGGCAAGCAAATTAGGTGCTGAAGAATTCCCTGATTACGATGTTTCATTGCGTTCTGCTGTTTCAATTGCAAGACGTTTACAAGACCCATTGGCAGAACTTATAAAAATAGATGTTAAATCTATCGGGGTAGGTCAGTATCAACATGATATGCCACAAAATCGTTTAACTGAAGTTTTAACTGGAGTTGTAGAAGATTGTGTTAACAGTGTGGGAGTTGATATCAATACTGCAAGTCCAAGTCTTCTTTCTTATGTTTCAGGTCTTAATATGTCTATTGCAAAAAATATTGTTGCTTATAGAGCAAAAATAAAGGGAATAACAAACAGAGAACAACTTCTGCAAGTTCCAAAACTTGGACCAAAAGCATACGAACAATGTGCAGGTTTCTTGAGAGTTGTTGGTGGAGATGAAATTTTAGACAACACGGCTGTTCACCCAGAAAGTTATGATTCAACAAGAAAATTGTTGAAAATATTTGATTTGACAGAAAATGATGTTAAAAATGGCAACATCGCATCACTTCCAAATCTTATAAGTCTTAAAGGTGAAGAAAAAGTTGCAAAAGAGTGTGAAATAGGTGTGCCTACTTTAAATGATATTGTTAAGGAACTTTTAAAACCTGGCAGAGATATTCGTGAAAGCATGCCAAAACCTGTTTTAAGAAGTGATGTCCTTTCAATGGAAGACTTGAAAGAAGGAATGGTTCTTACCGGTGTTGTTCGTAACGTTATTGATTTTGGAGCCTTTGTTGATATTGGTGTTCACCAAGATGGGCTTGTTCACATAAGTCAAATTTCTGATGCCTTTATTAAACATCCTTCTGAAGTGTTAAAAGTTGGTCAAAAGGTAGAAGTGAAAGTGCTTTCTGTTGATGTACAAAAGAAAAGAATTGCTTTGACAATGAAGGGTATTGATAAAGAATAATTTTCAAAGGTGTAAACATGAACAAATGTCCATATTGCAATACAAGTTATAGCGAAATTGTGCAAACGGGATTTGTGGGCTGTCAAAGATGTTATCAAGAGATTGATGAATTAAAAAAGACAGTTCACAACCTTTATGGTGAAAAAAAACATAAGGGAAAAACTTTGGGAGGGGAAAATGGAAGAATTTGAAAATATCGCCATTTCTTCTCGGATTAGACTTGCAAGAAATGTTGATGGACTAAAATTTTACACAAAACTTGATAGCGATATAGATGCAAATTATATAACCAATGCAGTAATGAAAACATTGGAAAATTTTGATGCTTTTTCATATATAAAACTTAAAGATTTGTCTTTAAATGAATGCAATTCTTTATTTGAGCAACATCTTATAAGCAAAGAACTCATTGAAAATAAAGATATTTCTGGAGTTGCTATAAGCGAAGATGAAAAAATTATTGTAATGATAAATGAAGAAGACCATATAAGAGAACAATGTATTGAAAATGGTTTTAATTTGTATAAGGCTTATAGACGACTTAACAAGATAGATGACCAAATTATCTCATCTTTGCCTATAGCTTTTGATAAAAATCTTGGATTTATAACAGCATCCCCATCAAATCTTGGAACGGGCATGCGTGCTTCTGTTATGCTCTTTTTGCCTGCACTTGAAATGCAAAAGGAAATGGATATTTTGTTTGCAAGTGCAAAAGAAAGGGGGCTTACTGTAAGAGGGATTTACGGTGAAGGAAGCCAAGCAAAAGGAAGTTTGTATCAAATTTCAAACCAAGGTTCACTTGGGCAAAGTGAAGATGAAATCATTGACAATGTGAGTCAATTTATTTATGAAATTATCAACAAAGAAAAGCATGCAAGAGAGGAGCTTTTGCAAACTCAATTTGATGAACTTAAAGACAAAACGATTCGTGCTTACGGGATCTTAACAAATTGCAACATTTTAGATGAAGATGAAATGATGGACCTTCTTTCATTGGTTAAATTTGGAAGTGCACTTGGCTTTTTGGAAATTAGCGATGATGAAAAATTTATGAAATTGTTTTATAAAGGAGCTAGTGCAAATTTAAAAGAAATTTTTGGTTTTTTTGAAAATAAAAAGGAAAACATAATAAGAAGTGAGTATATATCTAAAGAGATTAAAAATCTCGTACATAGGAGGTAGCATATGAATTATCAATCTTCTTCATTTTCAGATAATATTGAAAAAGTGATTAAAAATGCAAGCAAAATAGCTTTGCGTTTTGGCTCTAATTTGGTTGGTAGCGAACATATTTTATATGGTTTAACTGCAGTTGAAGATAGTTTATCTAGCGAAATACTTGCAGAAGAAGGTGTTACAGAAAGTTCAATGTTCAACTTTTTTGAGGAGAATTCTGATGGAGATATTCTTTTTTCTGACCAAGTAGAATTGACTCCAAGGACAAAAGATTTATTTAGAATTGCTCAAGAAATTGCACTTCAAATGAATCATTCTTTCCTTGGAACAGAACATCTTTTACTTGCTTTACTTTCAAGTAGTGGTTCTGTTGCTTATAGAATTTTGCAAGGACCTTTTGGTATTGATATTGAAGCATTAAGAGGAAAGGTTATAAGAGCTTTGCAAGCAAACAATACAAGTAGTCATGAAGAAAAAGAAGCATCTAAATCAGCAAAACAAGCAGGTAGTACTTTGCCTGAAAAATTGCTTGATATGGGGACTGATATTACTTTAAAGGCAAAAGAACATAAACTAGATCCTGTTATTGGACGAGAAGAAGAAATACAAAGAGTTGTTGAAATTCTTTGTAGAAAAACTAAAAACAACCCAGTTTTGATTGGTGAAGCAGGTGTTGGTAAAACGGCAGTTGTTGAAGGACTTGCTCAAGCCATTGTTTCGGGAGATGTTCCAGAAATTTTGAAAGATAAAGTAATTTATTCTCTTGAAATTGGTGGTTTAATGGCTGGTACGAAATATCGTGGTAGCATGGAAGAAAAGTTAAAGGATGCTATTGAAACCATAATTGCAAGCAAAAACATTATTGTTTTTATTGATGAAATTCACACTCTTGCACAAGCGGGAAGTGAAAAAGGGGAAACTTCACCTGCTGATATGTTGAAACCTTATCTTGCAAGAGGGGAAATGCAAACTATTGGTGCGACAACAACTGACGAGTATAGAAAGTTTATTGAAAAAGATAAGGCTCTTGAAAGAAGATTTCAACCTATTATGGTAAATCCACCATCTGTTGAACAAACCATACAAATTTTGAAAGGCTTAAAAGACAGTTACGAAGCATTTCATAAGATTACTATAACAGATGAAGCAATAGAAAGTGCTGCAGTTTTGTCTGACAGATATATTTCAGACAGAAGTTTGCCAGACAAGGCGATTGACCTTATAGATGAAGCAAGCAGTAAAGCAAAAGTAAATTATACTGTAAAGCCTCAAGAAATAAGAAAAATAGAAGAAAAGATTAAATCTTTATCTGCAAGTCGAGATGAGGCTAGTTTGCAAAGAAAATATGAAAAAGCTGCCAAATTACAAAGCGAAATAATTAATCTTGAAAATGAATTAAAAACAAAAAATCAGAAATTTATGGGTGGAGAAAAATCTACCACAAAATCAATAGGGGCAAATGAAATTGCTCAAGTTGTTGCAAAATGGACTGGTATTCCTGTTACAAAAATCACAGAAAGCGAAAAAGATAGGCTTTTACATCTTGAAGATATTTTGCACAAGCGTGTTGTTGGTCAAAATGAAGCGGTTAATGCTGTTGCAAAGGCTATTAGCAGGTCAAGGGTAGGATTACAAGATGCCAAAAGACCTATTGGTTCATTCTTGTTTATGGGACAAACAGGCGTTGGGAAAACAGAACTTTGTAAAGCAATAGCAGAAGCAATGTTTGATGATGAAAACAATATAGTAAGAATTGATATGAGTGAGTATATGGAATCTCATTCTGTTTCAAAATTAATTGGTTCTCCTCCTGGCTATGTTGGTTTTGAAGAAGGGGGACAACTTACAGAACAGGTAAGAAGAAAACCATATTCTGTTGTATTGTTTGATGAAATTGAAAAAGCACATCCTGATATTTTCAATGCTTTACTTCAGATATTAGATGACGGCAGGCTTACTGATGGGCAGGGAAGAACTGTTTCATTTAAAAATACGATAATAATCATGACTAGCAATTTAGGAGCAAATGAAGTAAAAGAGCACAGAAGAAGTTTGGGCTTTGGTGGAGAAGAACAAGAAGAAATTGATTCTAACAAAATTTATATGGATGCATTAAAGCGCAAATTTAAACCTGAATTTATAAATCGTATTGATGTAATTTGTGTATTCCAGCCTTTGACTCATGATGATCTTGTAAAAATTTCAAAAATTTTGATTTCAAATATCAACAAGCGTTTAAAAGAGAAAAATTTATCATTGAAAATTACTGAAGATGCACTTAATTATGTTGTTGAAAAAGGTTCAAATAGCGAGTATGGTGCAAGACCTTTAAAAAGATTTATTCAACAAGAGATTGAAGATAACATAGCAGAAATGATTTTAATGGGAAAACTTAAAAATGAGGGAACTATTATAATTGATGTTAAAGACAACAATCTATCCTTTGAAAATGAATAATTTGTTTGGAATAATTCAAAAAATTTGATAGAATATATCTAGGAGGCAAGCAAATATGAAAATTGATATTTTAGAAAGAGGTGGCTATAAAGCTGCAAAAAGAATTAAAACAGTCATTGAGGATAAACTTGCAAAACTTGATAAATATTTCGAAGATGAAGTAAATGCAAAAGTTGTTCTTATAAAAGTTGCAAAACAAGAAAAACTTGAAATAACACTTTCAAGCAAAGGAATGCTTTACAGATGTGAAGTAACAAGTGACAATATGTATAACAACATTGATTATGCTCTTCCAAAACTTGAAAAACAAATTGTTAGAGAAAATGAAAAAAGAAAAGACAAGAAAAAGGGTAAAAATCTTATTGAATTTCCTTTTGAATTTTTGGAAGCAGAGCCAGAAGAACTTCCTTCTATTTATAAGACAAAAACTTTCGATTTAGATCCAATGCTTGTAGATGATGCAAGATTTGCAATTGAGAGATTGGGGCATGATTTCTTTGCATTTTTAAATGCAGAAAATGGAAGAATAAACATTTTGTATAGAAGAAAAGATGGGAAATTTGGTCTTATTGATTTGAAATATTAATGTAAAAAAAGCACTAGTTTTTTAGTGCTTTTTTTAATTTTGGTATTGACAATGCGTAAAAAATATAGTATTATTTTTATATACAAAGGAGAAGGATTATGAAAAAAGAAATTTATAAATTGTCAAAAGAATGGGTTGAATCAAAAGATGGACAACCTGTAGACAAAGAAGAAGTTGTTTATTTTAAATACAAAAAAGATGCCTTGCAAGTTTTGGATGAATTACAAGATTTAGTAAATTCTCTTGCTACAAAAGAAAACCCATGCATATTTTATGAACCATCTTTTAAGGAAGAAAAAGAAATAGCAATTTTGCAAAAATCAAAAAGGTTGTTTGATTCTGCTGATGCTTATTTTGTTTACATAGAATCAAAAAAGAAAACTATAGTTATAGAACAAGATGAATGTATTGTTGAACATATTTAAATAAAAAAATAAAAACACCGTTGTGGTGTTTTTTTAATAAAAAAAACATGTTTTTTAAAAACATGTTTTTTGTTTATTTAGATTCTTTTTTCAAATCATCAAGCATTTTAGCAAAATGAGCTTTTTTTCTGTCTGCGTTGTTTTTGTGAATAACATTATCGCAAGCAGCCTTGTCAAGCAAAGAAACAACATCATTGAATGCAACAGAAGCAACTTCGATGTCTTTGTTTGCAACAGCAAGTTTAAATTTTTTAATATAAGTTGAAATCTTTGATTTTACAGATTTGTTTTCAAGTGTTTTCTTTTCTATAATTTTTACTCTTTTTTCTGCTGATTTAATATTTGGCATGTCTTTCTCCTTTAAAATTTTCTATATAAATATAACATAAACAATAATGAAAATCAAGTAAAAAACAAATATTTTTTAAAAAAAGTCACAAAATATTTTTATGATTGATTTTATTGATGAATGCTCATATGATTTTCAAAAACTAGGATACAAAAAGATTGATGCAAAAAAATACAATATCGAATTGCTATCTTTACATGTTAATAATGCTTTTGATAGCAAAAGTTTGGGGTTTGATATGGGAGATTATTTCATAATAAATTCTCCGCTTATAAATCTTTTAGATAAAAAATGTTTTGATTATACTTCAAGACTTTTAAAATCAAGATTGAAATATCTTTTTAAAAAATTTAAAATAAACAGCAACAAAAAAATTTTAATTGTGGGGCTTGGAAATCCTGATATTTGGGCTGATAGGTTGGGAGTGGAAGTTTGTAGTAATTTGCAATTGCAAGATTTTAACAAAAACATTTATAAGTTCTGCCCAAATGTATATTTTGAAACAGGTATAAAAACTTTTGATTTAGTAGAAAGCGTAATTAAAAAGGTTAAGGCAAATTTAGTAATTGTTGTAGATGCGTTATGCACAAATTCTTTATCAAGGCTAGGAGTATCATTGCAACTGACAAGTTCGGGAATGACGCCGGGTAGTGCAATGGGACTTGGCAATAAAAAAATATGTGAAGAAACAGTTGGCATTCCATGTTTTTCTATTGGTGTACCTTTTATGATAAATGCAAAATCATTTGGTTTAAAACAAAACATAATGCTATCTCCAAAAGATATAAGAGAAAATGTAAAAAATCTTGCTTACATTATTTCAAAAGCAATAAAGGAGAGTTTGTTATGAATTATTATTTACTCATTCCATTTTTTTTAATTTTAATTTTATTTATACCTGTTAAATTAAAATTAAAATTTTCGTGCAATCTTTTGAAACAAAATGGAGCATTTGGAATTTTTATATTTTTTAAAAAAGTTGTGCACCAACAATTTTGGTTAAACAATGGCAAAATTATATTGAAAGATGAAAAAAAGACTTCAGTTGTAGAAATAGAATTGGACAGCAAAGAACTTATATTTGCAGAAGTGTTTTCAAAACAGATAAAAAACAAAACAAGGCTAAAAGAACTATATTTGTTTTATAATGTTGGGTTAAATGATGCCTTTCTTTCTTCTATGCTTGCTGGTTATATTAATCTTACAAGTTTAATATTTTTTACTAAATTGAAAAATACTCGTCCAACAGCATCTTTTGCTGTCTACGATACAGTGTCGTATAATCGTATGGTTATAGAACTTGCAGTAAAAATGGTAATTTCAATTTCTTTATTTGATATTGTATATTCTTTTATTCTTTCGCTCATTATAACTAATAGAATTGCAAAATCTAAAATGCATGAAAAAATAAAATCTCAAAAGTTGGAGGAAACATGAAGTTTGATGAAGATAACAAAACTATTCATAATTTAATAGATAGCGCTATGGAAAAAATAAAAACAATAGTCGATTCAAGCACGATAATTGGAGATATGGTTGTTACTGACAGTGGAAAATGCATAATTCCCATTTCAAAAGTTAGTGTTGGTTATGTTGTAGGTGGTGGCGAATATGCGGACCTATCCGCAAGAAGAGTCGCTAAACACTTTCCAATGGCAGGAGGTTCAAGTGGAGGAATGAGCGTTGCCCCAGTTGGATTTTTGATTGAAAGTGATGGAGATTTAACTTTCGTTAATGTCGAAAATAAAACACTTTATCAAACAGTTTTAAACTTATTTAACACTTTTTTAAACAAAATGGACAAGGAGAATAAAAATGAAAACAATTAGAGTTGCTTGTTTGTTTTTTGTGATTTTGTTTTTATTTTCAGCATTATTTAGCGGAATTTTTTTGTGTGTAAAAAGTGAAGCTGCGGATGTAAGTTATAGTAGCGCAAAGGCTATGTGCGTAATGGAAGCAAGTTCAAAAAGAGTTTTAAATAGCAAAAATATGAATGAAAAGTTGGCAATGGCATCAACAACTAAAATTATGACAGCAATTACTGCAATTGAAAATTGTAAAGATTTGGATGAAAAATTTGAAATTTCACCAAAGGCCGTTGGTATAAGTGGAACTAGTTTGTACTTAAGAAAAGGCGAAGTATTTTCTGTCCGCGATTTGCTTTATGGACTCATGTTAATTTCTGGTAATGATGCTTCATTTGCTATTGGCGAACATGTGGGAGGAGATATAAACACATTTGTAAAAATGATGAATGAAACTGCTTTAAAGATTGGAGCATCAAATTCTCATTTTGATAACACACATGGGCTTGACTCAAAAACACATTATACAACAGCATATGATCTAGCATTAATAACAAGTTATGCTATGCAAAATCATATTTTCAAAGAAATTGTGTCTACAAAAAATACAAAAATAACAAATGCAGATGGAAAAACGAGATATTTAAAAAATAAAAACAAACTTTTAAATAGTTTTGATGGATGCAATGGAGTAAAAACTGGGTTTACAGATGATGCAGGAAGGTGTTTAGTTTCTAGTGCGGAAAGAGATGGCATGACTGTTGTTTGCGTTGTTTTAAATTGCGGACCAATGTTTGAAGAATGTTCTAGACATATGGAGAATGCTTTTGAAAATTATAAACTTTATAATTTAACTGAAATGTATCAATTTGAAAATGTGTTGCCTGTTACAAATGGTAGGAGTCAATCTGTTGAAGTTTGCACTTATGGTAAATATTTTTATCCTTTAAAAGAAAGTGAGTTAAATAAAGTGAAAATTACCTACGATATAGAAAAAACACTTGATGCACCAATAGAAAAAGGACAAATAGTTGGAGAAGTAAAAATTTATATTGATAATAACTTGCATTTTTCCGAAAAAATATTTACAATAGAAAGTGTAAGGAGAAACTCTATTTGGCAAAAACTTTTTGATGTTTTGACCGAATGGTAAAAAATTGTTATGAGTATGAGATTAAATAAATTTTTGTCTTCTTGTGGAATTGCATCAAGACGCAAATGTGATGAAATCATTTTGTCAGGGGCCGTTTCGGTTAATGGTAAAGTGATAAAAGAATTAGGAGTATCTATTAACGAAAAAAAAGACAAGGTTTTTTATGAAGGGAAAGAACTTTTTCTCCCTTCTTCTTTTGTGTATATAAAGTTAAACAAACCAAAAGGTTATGCTTGCACTGCAAAAGATGAAAAAGGAAGAAAAACAATTTACGATTTGGTAAAAACAGATGAAAGACTTTTTTCAATTGGTAGATTAGATTATGATACAGAAGGACTTATCATTTTGACAAATGATGGAGATTTTGCAAACAAAGTTGCTCACCCAAAATATGCAATAGACAAAGAATACCATGTAACTATTGAAGGTGATATTAAAGAAAGCGAACTTGCAGTTTTGAGAAAAGGTGTTGTAATAGATGGGGAGAGAATGCCTTCTGCAAAAGTGGAATTTTTGTCAAGTGATGATAAATTTACAAAACTTTCAGTAGTTATAAATGAAGGAATGAACAGACAAGTAAGAAGAATGTTTGAAGCAATTGGAAAATCAATAAGGCTTTTAAAAAGAGTGAGAATTGGAAAGGTTAAACTTGGAGGAGTTAAGAGGGGCGATTTCAGAGATTTAACAGATGAGGAATTAAATTCTTTAGTGAGGGCAGAGTGAAAATAGCAATTATTGGAGCAGGTGCATCAGGACTTTTTGCGGGTAGTTTATTATGCGAAAAACATGAAATTACTATGTTTGATAAAAATGAAAAATGTGGCAAGAAAT
>CALWTO010000040.1 GCA_944384485.1 uncultured Clostridia bacterium | reverse complement strand
TCATAATCATATTCATCAATAACCTTCTTTGCAACAGAAGTCTTTTTTATCACTCCATTTTCAATTTTTGCATTTTTGCTGTAACCTTCAAAAGTAACGCTTTCACTTTCTTCCTCTGTTGTTTCTTCTCCTACGATATCGCTATAATATGAATCCAAATTGTCGAAAAGTGCATCAATTGTTTCTTTCCATAAATAATCTTTTTCTTTATCGCTTAATCCTTGTCCATCATCGCTAATATTGTAAAGGGATTTCGCTTCTTCAATAGTTATCTTTTTATTTTCAAGTAATGTTAAAGACATATCATATGCTTCTTTAGTTGTATAATCATAATATTGTTCATACATAGCACCATAAGAACTATATGTTTCAATCAATTCTTTTTTTGTAATATTTATAGTTTTGCCATCTTTTTCCACTGTTGCAACCACTGTATCATAATACATTTTTGTGTTTCTAGTAAACAAAGAACAGCCTGTCAAAATTGACATGCTAAACAAAGTAAAACATAAGATAAGTCCAATAAATTTTCTTTTCATCGTAACCCCAATATAAATTTTGTTGAATAAATAATATCACATAAAAGAGAAAAAATTCAAGCAAATTAAAGCATTTTAAGAAATATTTATAATTTTATATAATTATTGCTTATAAACATTGTTTTAATCATTTTTGTTGCAACTTAAAAAAAATTCTATTAATTTTTCTAATTTTGATTGAACAGTACCTACAAAATCAAAAATAATTTTCACATTATTATCAAAACTTAATTTACCATTATAGGCAGACAAATTTTTCGCAATAGCCTTGTCTATAACATTTTCTTGTTTTTTTACAACAACTTCGCAAATATTATTATTGATTTTTATTTTCTCAACTGAAAAATTACCAGCTAAATTTCTTAAAAATGCAAGTTTGCATAAGTTTGTTATTTCTTTTGGAACTTGACCAAAACCGTCTTGCATACTTTGCAACAAATTTTCAATATCACTTTGATTTTCAATTTCGCTTATTTTTGAGTAGTAAGAGATTCTTTCTTCACTTGAAGTTATATAATTTTCATCAATATAGGCATCAAGCAAAATCTCTAGTTTCACTTCACTTCTATTTTTAATTTTTTCGCCTTTTAGCAATTTGACTTCTTCATCAAGTAATTTGACATACATATCATATCCCACTTTGGCAATATGACCATGTTGTTGTTTACCAAAAATATTTCCCGCGCCCCTTATTTCCAAATCTCTCATCGCAATTTTAAATCCACTGCCAAGCGTTGAAAATTCTTTAAGTGCTTCAAGTCTTTTTACAGATTGTTCTGTCAACATCTTGTCTTTTGTATAAGTTAAATAAGCATAACTCAATTTATCGCTTCTACCAATTCTGCCACGCAACTGATAAAGAGTGCTTAAACCCAATTTGTCAGAATCTACCACGATCATTGTATTTGCTTTTGGAAGATCAATTCCGTTTTCAATTAAGGTTGTTGAAATCAAAATATCAAATTGTCCATCATACAATTTTTCAATAACGCTTTCTAGCATTCTTTCTTGCATTTGTCCATGAGAAATACCAATTCTTGCATTAGGCATAATTTTTCTTAAATAACTAGCAAATTCTTCAATTGTTTCAACTCGATTGTAAATTACAAAGGAAATACCACCTCTTGCCATTTCTCTAGACAATACATCTTTTACAAGTTGGTCATCAAATTCGCTGACGTAAGTTTGAATAGGTAATCTGTCCTTTGGAGGTGTTTCTATAATAGAAATATCTCTTATTCCAGACAAAGACATATTTAAAGTTCTTGGAATAGGCGTTGCGGACAATGTAAGAACATTTACATCTCGACAAATATTTTTTATTTTTTCTTTATGCTCAACTCCAAACCTATGCTCTTCATCAAGCACTAAAAGTCCTAAATTTTTATAAACAACATCGTTTGATAGTAATCTATGCGTTCCAATTAAAACATCAACTTTTCCTTCTTTAACTCTATTTAAAATATCTTTTACTTGTAGAGGCGATTTAAATCTATTTATAACCTCAACCTTTACTCCAAAACCATTAAAACGGTTTTTCATAGTATTGTAATGCTGTTGAGATAAAATGGTTGTAGGACATAAAACGCAAGATTGTTTTCCATTATAAACACATTTAAATATTGCTCGCATTGCAACTTCTGTTTTTCCAAAACCAACATCTCCACAAATAAGTCTTTCCATTATTTTGCCACTTTCCATGTCTTTATCAATGTCAAAAACGGCTTTTTCTTGGTCAATAGAAAGAGGATAAGGAAATGCATCTGCAAATTGCTTTTCCAAAAATTCATCACGAATAAATTTAAAACCTTTTTTCTCCTGCCTTTCTTTATATATTTCAGCAAGAGAAAAAGCCATTTCTTTTATGCTTTGTTTAACTCTTTCTTTTAATCGACTAAATTCAGCCCCTCCAAGATTTGAAAGTTTTGGTTGGCTCTCACCACCAATATAAGCCGAAAGAGTGTTGGCTTCTTCACTTGGAAGATATAAAACACCACCGTTTTTATATTCAATAACAAAATAATCTTTTTCAACATCTGCAATTTTTAGTCTTTCAATTTTTATGCACTTCCCAATTCCATGAAAAGAGTGGACAACATAATCCCCAAGTTTTGGCAAATAAAAGACGGAATGTTTTGATTTCGAGAAATTTGATGTTTTGTGCTTAAATAACGCGTCACTCCCTATGCAAACAATTTTTTCTTGTAAAAACGAAACTGAATAAGGGTAATCCATACTTGAAATATAAACACAATCATTGTAATCAATTGAGTTTTCAAAATCTTTCCAAGCAATCATATTTTCATTACAAAATTCTATAAGTTTTTGCTTAAACTTTTCACTACCAGCAAAAAGAAGAACCTTTAACTGCATTTTTTGAAAAGATTGAATATCACTTTTAAGCATCATGAAATCTGTCAAATAACTTCTTGACGGCATTCTTTGAATTTTATAATTTGTATTAAAGTCATTTAGATTATCAAATATTAAATTTGATTTTTGATAAATGTAGTTAAAATCTCCATAATTTTTTCTGTCAAAGTATGAAAGTGTTTTGTAACTATGAATTAAAAACTCTATTTCCTGTTCAAATTTTTCAGGTTGTTCCAAAATAACACTATCACACAAATCAACACATAAATTATCACCTTTTGATAAATTTGCAGGAAAAATCTCTATTTTTTCAAACTCTTGCAAATTTTTCATATTTTCAATGTCAAACGCATGTATACTTTCTATATCATCACCGAAAAACTCAATACGGACAGGATTTTCTTCCGTTAAAGGAAAAATATCAAGAATATCACCTCTTAAAGCAAATTCTCCTTTATTAGAAACAAGGTCTTCTCTTTTATAACCAATTGTTGCAAGAATGAAAGGAATTTTTTCAAATTCTATTGTTTGGTTTTTCTTGAAAGCAAAACTTTTTAATGCATTTAAATCAAATTTTACAATTGCAGAACAAGGTAAAAATATTAAATAATCCAATTTTTTGCTTAAAAACTTTTCAACAGCTTCCACAAAAGGTTGCATGTTGCTTTCGCCTTCTTCTTTGTCAACAGCAGAAGAAATAATTTCAACCTTCTTTCCAAGAAGTTCCAATGCTCTTTTGATTTTTCCTGCTTCAGCAAAATTATCAGACAAAAAAATTGAGGAGCCTTTTAGAAAAGTTAAAATCCCCTTTTCTCCTTCGCCAGCCCCTGATATTTTCCTGTAATTTAATATTTTTTCTATATTTTTTAAAAAATCTTTTAACATATTTTCTCCAATAAAAGCTCCGTTGCTTCTTTTATTGCTTTTTCAAACAAATCTTTATTTGAAATTTTTGATAAAACAAAATCAGCCAAATCTTTGCTGGAATCTCTACCAATACCAACTCTTATTCTTTCAAAATCTTCACCAATATATGAAACAATAGAACGCAAACCATTATGTGTACCACTGCTCCCTTTTTCTCTATAACGAATTTTTCCCGCTGGCAAATCAATATCATCAACAACAACAATAATTCTTGCGTCTTTATATTTTTTCTTCAAAAGAGCCACTGCCTCTCCACTATTGTTCATATAAGTTGTTGGTTTTGCAAGTAATACAGTTTGCCCTTTATAAAATCCTTTTGCGATAAGAGCCTTATCTTTTTCAACCGAAAAAGAAGTTGCCAATTCTTTTGCAAGATTATCAACAACCATAAATCCTATGTTATGATAGGTGTTTTCATATGCTTTCCCTATATTTCCAAGTCCTACAATTATAATCATAATGCAACATTTACAATTTTTTCAAATGGACCAATTTGTTTGCCATTTTCAATTTTGCTTTTTTCAATATATGACATTTCTATAACACAATCTTTTCCAATGATACTATCTTTAATAACATTGCCAGATTTTAAAATTACACCAGAAGAAACAAAACATTCTCCTTCAATTGAGTTGTTTCCATAAACAACTACACCCGTTTCAATTTCCACATCGGCATCTATTTTGACACTTTCTTCATCAAATATAACCACTCCATTTTTGATATGGTAGGCAATAATTTTGTTTTTTAAAATTTTGTATACATTTGAAAGCATTTTGCTACTATTTACAGGATACAGAGGCATAATATCAAACTTCGCACAAGGAGATTGAACAAACTCTGTCAAAGTTTTTAAGTAATCTACTTTAAAGATAAACCCTCTTTGCAATTTTAGAGCATTAAATCCTTTTACTGCAAAATAATTTAAAATTTCATTAAACAGAGTTTTATCAACAAGAGGTGTGTCTGAATAAAAAACTGCCATTATTTTTTTATCTGTTTGAATAGTTTTTAATTTTTCAATAATATTTTCGCCGTCATCAATAATCAAAGTTTGACAATGATTTCCAGCCATTAAAACCCAATCAAGCATAGTTTTTCCAAGAATATCAAATTTTGGCATATTCTTAACAACATCATCATGATAAGTTTTTATTACAACAAAAAGTACTTCTTGACCAATCCAATCAAGATTTTTTGCGCTTACAACATTTGAAAGCATACTGCTTTCTTCATCTTCTTCCAAACTGTCAAAGTCAAAAGAAATTTGATTTTTAGACACTTCCAATTCAATTTCATCTATTTCCATAAGTATAGTATAGATTTTATGCTTTTTTTTGTCAACCTTTATAATAAAATAAATTTTGCAGAAAATATATAAAACTTTAAAAATTGTTTTTATAAAACTTTAATTTGTGTTACAATACCAATAAGGAGAATAAGATGAATAAAAATAAAATTTTATCAAACATTTTTCTTTCATTGATTTGTGTATTATTAATAGTTTCAACTTTTGTATTATCTTTTGGTGCAAACTTTGTTGGCGCCGATGAAATAGACACGTCAAATCCAGTTGCAAACACAATCAAAGTAGAAGCGATATCTAGAAATGGCGAAACTTTAGGAGAAGACACCCGCTATCTTTGGAAAGACTTGCAAGGATTTAAAATTTCATTTGATCCTTCAAAAGCCACAGGTAGTGTTCCTACTACTTCAAATGGGAAATACAGCATTTCTTTTAGCATCAGTTATTATGCAGGTTATCCAAACGCGGATGCAACAGAACCTGCAGATTTTGTAACATTTGAAAATGTAAGTGTTTATGAAAACATAGAAGATTACAATGATTTGCCTAGTTTTACTTTTAATGTAGACAATATTTTAACAGAAACATTTAGCGTTTTAGAAAATGGAAAAAATGAAGAAAAAGAAATTTCAACAAAGGGTTGGGGGGCATATAAATTTGAAATAAATATCAGCAATAGTGCAACATCAACTTCTGGTATTTACTATGTAGAACCAGATACAATTTCTGCTGGCACAGTTTTGGACATATCTTATGAAGCAACAAGTGCAGAAAGTTCACTTCACAATGCCTATAATTTTACAGTTGTAGGGGCTGATACGACTTTTAAATATGTCAACAAAGATTGTTTTGTATGGTATGTTTATGGAAAAGATTTTTCTGACAACGCTTACTGCTTAACTAAATCTGATGCAGAAACAAAAGATGAATTTATAGAATATGGAAATTGGATTTATGCAGACAATGCTTTTGCAAGAACAGGAGATACTTTTTACTTTGATGACAACGGCATTGCTGGAAACTGGAATGTATATTGTGTATATGAAGACACCTACAACAATGTCGAAATAAAATCTGCTGAAAAACAAGTCACAACAGGCGAACTTTTTGAAAAACCAACTATTATATGGATTATCGTTGCTTGTTGCGCTGCTGCTTTAATTGTTTTAACAATTGTTATTGTTGTGAGCGTTAAAAAAGAAAAAGTATGGTAAAAAAATAAGACTTAACAAATTGTTAAGTCTTTTTTAAAGTATGTTG
Organism: uncultured Clostridia bacterium; assembly: GCA_944384485.1. Taxonomy (GTDB): domain Bacteria; phylum Bacillota; class Clostridia; order Christensenellales; family UBA1242; genus Caccovivens. The sequence goes on along the minus strand of CALWTO010000040.1, from coordinate 19,577 downwards.
TGAACATTTGCTCCCATAAAATGCATGTAACTATGACAATAAAATTTTATTGCCTGCAACGCAACTTTAAAAGCATTCATATCGTCATTCGTTATATAACCTTTTAAATGTGACACCTCATAACCTATATCTTTTATTGAAGTGTGATTTACAAGATAACACAATTTCGATTCTTCTTCTGTCCAGTCAAATTCAAGATTGTCAACCATTAAAACGATTTCTGTTTCTTTTAAACTTGTTTTTCCAACCAGATAGTTTTCTATTTCACAACATTGATTTTGAACATGCTCAAGAGAAGAAGAAACAAGGTTCTCTTCAATCACACAAACTGCAATTAAAAAAATGAATATAAGTATAAAATTTATGTAATGCACTATCTTCATGCTTTCACCAACCTTTCAGTTTGGAAACTTTGTCCCTTCCCGCTTTTAAGTTGAATGTATGCCTCTCCAGATTGGTCTATAGTCAATACCAATACATCTTTTATATTTGAAGAAGTTTTCTCTTTTACAATCTTTTTGACTTTTTCTTCACTTAGATTTGAAAGCGATAAATTATCTTTCAAAATTTTTCCTTCACAAATAAGCGTAATAGGAATAAAACTTTCATTCGCTTCAATTTTCAAGTCTTTACATGTTGGTGGAGCAAATTCACTTTTAGGCAAAACAGAAATTTTTCCATTTGTTTCTATAATTGCATATTGAATTTGTGCAATAGTAAAAAAACCTTTTTCTCTTAAAGATGCAAAAATGTCATCAATTGTTAAATTCAACTTTTTCATCGCTTTATAATCAATTCCATTAGGATTGACAATAATCACAGGTTTTCCACTTAAAACTTTGCTTATCAAATTACTAAATCTTGTAATCAATGTAATTAAAAAATGCAAAATCACTAAAGTTAAAAGAGGTATAATTCCATGTAAAACTGGAATTGAAACATCAGCCATTGGTATTGTTGCAAGGTCTGCAATAATGAGCGTTAAAACAAGTTCAAAAGGTTGCATTTGTCCCAATTGCCTTTTGCCCATCAACCGAAAAATAAATAAAACTATACTATAAATTAAAATTGACCTAATTATGATAGTAAACATGCTTTATTATAAGCATAATTTGCAAATTTAAACTTAAAACGATTATGCTTTTTTCATTTTGACTTTCTTTTTGCCAATTTTGCCTAAATAATCTTTTGATTTTATTAAAAATGCTTTAACATCTATTAAATTAAACACTCCGCAAAGCAATACAAAACTTACAACACTTACACAACCACCAAAAGCCAAAGTGAAAAATAAAGGTAAGAAGTTATTGCAAATTCCTACAACAAACGCAGTCAAAGACGCCGATGGCAAAATAACTAAAATAAGCATTAATACTGTTTTGCCAATTTTTAATTTTACACCTGTCTTTTTCTTGAGCATTGATATATTTAACAGACTTGTAACTAAATAGCTTCCTCCCATTCCCCACACGAAAGCATTTATTCCAACAAATTTTGGCAAAAACCAAATGCAGACAAACATTACGATTGTTCCGCAAATAAAATTTTTGAATGACTTTACTTCGAATCCAAGAGAATTTAAAAGAGATGATGTGATATTTGTAAGCCCCAATGGTAAAAGCACAAAACTAGAAGATTGCAACAATGTTCCACTCATCACATTATCATATAAAAATATACCAGCAAGTTCCCCCATACCTAAATATGCGGGTATAAAAAGAGCAGAAATAAAAAGAGAAAAAACAATCGAACTTCTAATTCTGTTTTCAATATGTGCTTGATCATTTTGCGTTAAAGCCTTTGACATGTCAGGAATAAGGGCTGTAGAAAGGGAACCAATTATAGTTGTTGGTACAAATAATAATGGAAGTGTCATTCCAACTGCAACGCCATACAAAGAAAGTGCTTGTGTACTTGTATAGCCAATTGACATCAATTTTGCAGGCAAAATAAGTGCAACCAAAGGTTGAATAAAACTGCTTGCCACCCTTATTCCTGTAATAGGAGCGGACTGTTTAATTAAAGGCTTAAAAATTTTTTTTGATGGTTTTGAAAGAGAGCCATTATAGAAAAAATATAGAAGAATAACAAAAATCATGGAAAGAAGACAAGCCCAATTTAAGGACCATGCGACATTGAAGGCTTTTTCAATAACTGTCAACGAAGAAGTAAGCACTATTACGCAAATAAAAATTCTTACCACCTGTTCATACAATTCGCTTATGCACAGTGCAAAATAGTTATCTTTACCCCACATTGCCCCACGCAAAACACAATAAACAGAAGAAAAAATTAAACTAGGGAGCATTATAATCAAAATTTGCAAACATCTTTCATCTGTAAAGAGTTTTGCAAATAAATTGCGAAAAACGAGAACTATAACACATAAAAAAACAGATAACAAAACTGAAAAAATTAAAGCGGTTGAAACCAATGATGACTGCTTTTCTTTTTCTTTAGAAATAGTAAAAGAAGAAGTCATTCTTGACATTATAAGTGGCAAACCACTTGCAATAATAGTAAGCAAAACCATAAAAATAGAAAAAGCAACTTGATACATGCCTAATGCTTCAGCACCCACTTCACGCGAAAGATAAATACGAAATAAAAATCCTATAATTCTTGTAATGACCGAAAACATTGTAATTAAAGCAACAGTTTTAAACAAAGATTTCATTTGCCCCTCTCTTCATATAACTTATTAATCAAGCATAAAATTTATACAAAGGGAGAAAAAATTTGCAAAAAGAAATCAACCCATACTATATCGTTAAAAATAATGAAAACATTGATATTGTTGCAAAAAACTGTAACAAAAATTCGGTAAGCATTCTAGTGAAAAATCAAATTTTACCAAAAAATGTAAAAGAAGGTGTTGTACTTTATATAAAAAATTAATTTTTACTCTTTCTTTTGTGAAAATGATTGTAAATGTAAGATTCAATTTGCTTGTTGTATTTTATCGAAAAATAAATTAACGCAACTGCAAAAATTGCAAGTATTGCCCAAACATAAATTCCCCAACCGTAAAAAGGAATTAATTCCCCAGAAGAAAGAAAACTTAATGTAAAAATTCCAGTAGTCCTTGTGACAAGTTGAGTCACCATAAAAAATGTCCAACTCATATCTGTAAGACCAGCCACCATGCACAAAACATCGTCAGGGAAAAGTGGCAAAAACATCATTATAACAAAACTATATTTTGTGTTGCTTAAAAATTTAGACCATTTTTTTTCAGTTTCTTCTCCTACCATGAAAGAAACGACTTTTTTGCCAAAAACCCGTCCTATACCGAATGCAACAGCACTGCCGAGCAAAATTCCTGCAAGGGATAATAAAGATGCTTGAAAGGGTCCATAAATCAAACTCCCGGCTATAACAACAAGTGGTGAAGGAATAGGCAAAAAGGCAACTTGTAAAAATTGTAAGAAAACAAAAAAAGTTCTTCCATAAATTCCCAAATTTAAAATTTCATTTTTTAGTTTGTCAACTGAATTTAACTTTTCCCACCACCCTGTATAGAGCAAAATCAAATAAACACCTACAAAGAAAATTGCAAGCAAAAACAAAACAAAAAAAATACGTAAAATTTTATGTTTTTTAGAATTCACAATTTTATTATGAGTTTAATCAAAAGATATATTCTAATAAAAGCATATTTTTGATTTTAAAACAAATAATACATTCAAAGGAGAAAGTTGTGAAAAACAAGATTAAAAATAAAAATAAAGAATTAAAGGAAACTAGCAATGATAAAAGTGAAAACTTTGCACAATTAAATCAAAAAAACGAAAAAACGAAATATAAAAAGAGTTCTTTTCTTTGGCTTTTTGCAGTCAGTATAATTGCTGTTGCATTACTTTTATTTTGTCAATTTTATTTTGGCGATCCAATTACTGAAAACACAACTTTTTACCAAAACACAAAAGTTAATGGCATTGATGTTTCTGGTTTAACAAAAACAGAAGCAACGCAAATTATTTCTCAAAATTTAACAGAAGAATTAAACAATTTAACAATAAATTTAAAAAGTGGTGAACAAACATGGGAAATTTCAGGAAAAGATTTTGAATATGTTGGCAATATAGAAAATCCGTTAAACGAACTAATTGAATACGGAAGGACAGGCAACATTTTTGAAAAGAAAAAAGTAGAGAACAAAATAAAAGAAGAAGGGTTGGAAATTAATATTCCATACAACAATATTTTTGGTGGCATGCAAGAAAAAATTGATGAAATATGCAATCAAATTGAAATAAAATATTCAACACCTCAAATTAAATTTGATCCAAATGCTAAAACAATGTTTTCAATAGATAAAGGACAAGTTGGTTATATTGTTGACAAAGACACTTTGAATTCTGAAATTGATAAAGCTATTAGTCAAAAAACGCCTCAAACAATAGAAATTCCTTTGACAGAAGTTATTCCCGAAACTGACTACGACAAACTTTTAAATGAAATAGGAAAGGTTAGCCAATTTTCAACCTCCTATTCCACAAGCTCGACAAAGAGAAAAAACAACATAAAAAAAGCACTTTCATGTTTTAATGGAATGATTGTAATGCCAAATCAAGAAATTTCATTTAATGAAACAACTGGGCCACGTACAAAAGAAAATGGTTATGAAAATGCCAATATAATTATCGATGGCAATTATGTTTCAGGGACTGGTGGCGGAGTTTGCCAAGCTTCTACAACTTTATATAATGCCCTTTTGCTTGCAAATATGGAAATTTTAAGTGTTCATCACCATTCCTTGCCAGCATCGTATGTCCCTCTTTCTTTTGACGCAATGGTAAGCGAAGGTTATGCGGATTTAATCTTTAAAAACACAAACAATAGCCCTATTTTTATAAAGACAATCTGCGATGAAAATAATGTAGCTGTAGAAATTTATGGAAAAAGTTTAGAAGATAACTTGCAAATTAAAACAAGATCAGAACTTGTAAAGATCATACCACATAAAGGCGATAAAATTTTAAGTGATACTGAAGGCAAATATTCAAACCAAGTTTTGTATAAAGGCGAATATTATAGATTAAAGTATCCAAAACAAGGATACGAAAGCAAAGGATATTTGCAATACTATAAAGATGGTGAACTTGTCGAAGAAAAAATGATAAGACACGACCACTATCAACCTCAAATGGGGATTATCGTTGAAGGGACCGAGCAAATAGAAGAAGGAATGACATTACCATCAAATGGCGTAAAATTCATTCCTCCTCAAAAAATATAAATTATAAATATTTTAATTTTTGTTCAATTGCTTTTATCAACACTTTTTTTTCATTAACGAGTTTGCCATCAAAAACATCACTTAACAAACTTTCCAAAATTGCATTATATCTGTAAGGCTTAACTGTTGGGTAATATTTCTTTATATCATCACCTCCAACTTTTAAGTCTTTTATTGTTATAATTAATTTATGAGAAATGATATATTTATAAAAGAAATTATACTTATTTGCCAAATATCTAGATTTGTGCACCAGAAGTTTGTAAATTAAAGGGAAATTATCAAAATATTTGAAAAAATAGTCCTTGTTTTGGAGCCTATTTAATGCATCATAATATCCCGATAAAATATTAATATATTGACTAGCCATTTTTTTGTTTAAGCCAAAAGAATTAGTTAAAATAAGGTTTAAATAATACGAAATTGAAATTGGTTTCACTGTATCAATCAAATCAATTAAAAATCCTTGAGATTTGTGCTCAACTTTTTTTACCATTTTTAGTTTTATTTTTGACGCATCAATACCAAACGCTGACCACAAATTGTATTTATTAAATTGTTTAAATGCTTTAATATAAGCATTTGGCTTTGAATAATTTGGGTATCTGTTTCCACTATGCAAAATGCAAGTTATTTCATGGATAACTCTTTCTCCTGAAATATCGCGTACATTTTCTTTAAATTTTATTGCAGAAAGCAAAGTTTGTTTTTCAATTTTAAAATTCAATTCACATTGAAAACGGAACATTCTCAAAATTCTAAGCCCGTCATGAGCAAAAACAAAATCCGGTGTCTCTATTGTTTTTAATATTTTATTCTTTATATCATCAATGCCGTTGTAAAAATCTAAAAATCTATCATTTTTAATATCATAATAAACGCAATTGCATGTAAAATCTCTACGCTTTGCATCTTCTTTTATATCACAAACGAATTCAACCTTTTCAGGCAAATGCGAACCGCCTTCTTTATAAAATTCCTTTCGAAAAGTTGAATACTCATATTTTTCTTCACCGCATTCAATAATTGCAGTTCCAACAAATTTATTTTTAATTTTTACAGAAAACTTTGTACCATCAAGTTGAGATACCAACTCTTCTACTGTAAGTTCTCCACAAATGTCTACATCTTCTCCATTTATTCCAAGGATTGAATTGCGAACAAATCCGCCAACAATAAATATTGGTTTAGATAAAATTGACGCAAGTTTAGTTAAGTTATGAGAAATATTTAAAAGCATCATTTTCTCCTTTTTTAATAGCATAATGTTTTTTATTGATAAAGTCAAATCTATAATGAATAAAGTTGACTTTTTTTTGCAACAATTATATAATCTTTATATATTTACATAATTGAAACATATATATAAAAGGAAAATATGAAAAAAAATAAAATTGTTAAAAGTAAAAATTTAGTAAACATTGTTGCCCAAAATGAGCAATCTTTTGTAAAGAAAAATTTTTCTAAATTAAGTGCGAAAGAATTAAAAAACGAAAATTTTAACATAATCTTAAAAGAATTCAAAAATAAAATTTTTTCTTTGCAACTAAAAAAGGGCAAAAAAACAAAATTATTGAAATTTAAAAACAAAAACACTATTGAAGAAAAACCTATAGTTAGATTTAATCCAAATGTTGAACAAGGTTTGTCGGACGAAGAAGTTAAACAACGAATAGAAGATAAACTTACAAATTCAACAAAAACAAAAACTTCAAAAACCTATTTTTCAATTTTTGTAAAAAACATTTTTACTTTTTTCAATATGCTATGGTTGTTAATAGCAATTGCGCTATTTGTTGTAGGCTCATATAGTGATCTAATTTTCTTGTTTGTAATTGTCGCAAACACTGCAATAGCAATTATACAAGAAATAAGAGCAAAAGTGGCGGTCGAAAAACTTTCAATGGTTTCATCACCAATGATAAATACAATAAGAAATAGCAAAAAAATGCAAGTTAAAGCAGAAGATCTTGTTCTTGATGATATAATCATTTTAGGTAGCGGAAATCAAATTCCTACAGACTGTATTATTGTAAATGGAAAAGTTGAAGTAAATGAAAGTTTGCTTACCGGTGAATCAAACGCAATAGAAAAAACAACCAACGACCACATTCTTTCTGGAAGTTTTATAATTTCAGGAGAATGCTACGCAAAAGTAGATAAGGTAGGAAAAAACAATTATATTGAACAAATGGCACAAAAAGCCAAAGAATTTAAAGCCCCTGCTTCCAACCTTTTCAAAGATTTAAACAGACTTATAAAATATATAGGTATAGCACTTGTTCCAATTGGAATTCTCACATTTTTAAAAGAGCACTCTCTTGGGAGTTCGATTCAAACTCAAATCACAAACACAAGTGGTGCGTTGACAAGCATGATTCCCGCAGGAATGTTTTTGCTTATCACCATTGCACTTGCTGTCGGTGTTGTAAAATTGTCCAAGAAAAATACACTTGTAAGGGATTTATATTCAATAGAAATGCTTGCAAGAACCAATGTGTTATGTCTTGATAAAACAGGTACAATTACTGATGGCACAATGAAAGTTGTCGACTTTATTACATTTTCAGCAAGAAGGTCTGCAAGCATAAAAAAAATATTATCAAATATTCTAAATGCTCAAAAAACATCAAATTCAACCTCAAACGCAATGATAGAAGAATTTGGAAAAAATGATGAATTTAAAGTAAAAAATGTTCTTGAATTTTCATCAGAAAGGAAATTTTCAGTTACACAATTTTCAAACAAAAAAATATATTTTTTAGGAGCAACATCTTATGTTGGGTGTGCTTTGACAGAAGAACAAAAAATTATGATAACTGAATGTCAAAACAAAGGTTTAAGAGTGATTGCTCTTGCTGAAACAGAGGGCGAATTTAAAAAAGACATTTCCGGCAAAAATTCAAAATTACTTGCTTTTATAATAATTGAAGAACATATTAGAGAAGATGCTATTGAAACTATACAATGGTTTAAAGACAACGGCGTTGAAATCAAAATTATCTCTGGAGACTCCCCTGCAACAGTATCTAAAATTGCACAAAGAGTAGGTGTAGAAAACAGCGATAAATATGTGTCACTGGAAGGATTGTCTACAAAAGAAGTTGAACAGATGGCAGACAAGTTTACTGTTTTCGGCCGCGTAACTCCAGAACAAAAATATACTTTAATAAAGGCATTAAAAAACAAAGGAAAAGTTGTTGCAATGACAGGGGATGGAGTCAATGATACTTTGGCTTTAAAAGAAGCGGACTGCTCAATAGCAATGGCAGACGGAAGCGAAGTGGCAAGAAGTATCTCAAAACTTGTTCTTTTAAAATCAAATTTTTCTTCACTTCCAAGTGTTGTAAAAGAAGGTCGACAGGTTATAAATAATGTTCAAAATTCTTCTTCTCTTTTCCTTATGAAAACATTATTTGCTATAGTTTTAACAATTATTACATTATTTGTACAACTTCAATACCCTTTTACACCAAAAGATATGTTGCTACTAGAAGCCTTTGTTATTGGAATACCATCATTTATTCTTACATTTGAACCTAACACAAAAAAGATACGAGGAAACTTTATTCCACAAGTTTTTAAAAGGTCTATTCCAAGAGCCTTTCTAATGTTGGTAAATGTAATAATTGTAATGATTTTGTATAATACTCAAACTCAAATAGTTTTATCTGCAAGCGAATATAAAACATTGTGCGTTTTAATTTTAACTTATACTGGTTTCTTAAATCTTGCAACATTGTGTTTCCCTATGTCGTTAATAAAAGGTTTTGCGCTAGGAATTTCATTTGCAGGAGTAACAGCTTTGATTTGTTCGATACCAAAACTATTTTCAATTACAGAGTCGACATTTGCTGTTTTAATGACATTCTTTGCAATTATATTGTGTTCGATTATAATTATTGTTTTGATAAAACTTAACAGAAAACGCATTGAAATTATACGAGATAAACTTATAAAACTTTTGGAAAAAGAAAATACAAATGATGAGGAATAAAAAACAGGAATTATCAAATTCCTGTTTTTTATAATGAATTATCTTTCTGTAGCAAATTTGTATAAATCATATGAATTTGCTTCAACTGAAATTTTCACAAGTGTAGGATATGACATATAATCAATGACACCAAAGTAGAAATCTATTTGAGTTGAATTTTCATCACTCGAAATTGTAAAGCAAACATCTTTATAATAAATATCTTTGGTTTTGTTATATCTTCCCATTAATTTATCGCCATTAGAAAGATAAAGTGTTTGATTTTCTGCAAATTCCATTTTTACATAGTTTGAACCTAAATAACCTAAAAGAGTTGAACTTAATTCGGTGCCAACGCCGTTACTATATGATGAATAAAATTTTGCTGGATTTTTTTCTCCTGAATCTAAATATTGAATTTCGTAACCATAAAAATTACCGGTAAACAAAGATGTTAAAATAGAAGTACTTAATGAATTATTGTATATATTTAAAAATTTATCGTAAATCTCATCACCTTTTGCAAAAGATAAATCATTGCTATTCTTATCTGTAACAATTTCTACATAATCAGGAGTTGCGTCAAATTTTGGCTTTAAATCAATTTTTAAACATGAAAGCAAGATTATTGCAATCCCTAGTATAAGAGTCAAAGACAAAATTATAGAATTTGTTATAATTCTTTGTCTGCGTTTTTTAGCAATATATTGATCATCTATAGACATTATTTGCTTTTGGCTGTCCTGTGTAACATTTTCTACTTTTGCCATTTTATCTCCTTTTTATTTTTTCTTTTTTTCATCTGTAGTATTTTGTTTTTCTTTTTTTGAAGAAAGTTTTTTTGATTTTGCTTCTTTTTCTTCTTCAGCAATTTTTTTAGTTGTTTTTTTTGAAGAAACTTTTTCTTCTTCTATATTGCCTTTGTCTTTTATCTCTTTGTCAAGAGTTTTCGCTTTATCACTAATACTTGGTTTTACGGTGTTTTGTTCGAAATCGTTTTTGTCTATTAAATATGCTTTTTTTATTTTTTCATATTCTTCTTGGGTAATTATTCCGCTTTCAAGAAGTTTTTCTCCCTCTCTTAATTTTTCTTCAATGGCTTTTGCTTTTCTTTCTTTTTCCATTTGCTTGCGAGTTTCTTCTTCTTTTCTTTTTTGGTCTGCATCTTTTTGGTCCATAATTTGAGCAACTTCATCTGCAGTTTTTCCTTGAATAAGCAAATCTACCTCATCTTTATTTATTGTTTCATGGCTTAATAGTAGAGATGCCATTTCATCTAACAATTTTTTGTTGTCAAGCAAAATCTTTTTCGCACGCTTATAATTATAATCAAGAATTTGCCTCATTTCATCATCAGCTTCTGCCGCAAGCTTTTCAGAGAAATCAGAGCGTGTTTGGTAGTCTCTACCAATAAATACTTGTTGATTTGTTTCAAGTCCCAAGAAACCAAGATTTTTGCTCATTCCCCAATTATGAATCATTTTATGAGCCAACTTTGTTGCTTGATTTATATCGCTTGAAGCACCAGTTGTGATATCTTTGAAAACAATTTCTTCTGCAATTCTGCCACCCATACACATTGCAATTTCATCCATTAAATGATTGTATGAAATAAATGAATTATCATTTTCTGGTCTTTGCATTGTGTAGCCACCTGCCATTCCACGAGGAATGATAGATACTTCTTGTATTTCGTCAGTATGCTCCAAAAGTTTTCCTAAAATTGCATGACCAGATTCGTGATAAGCAGTGATTTTTCTGTCTTTTTCAGTAACAACACGGCTTTTCTTTTGTGGTCCCATTGTTACTTTATTTATTCCTTCTTGAATATCAGTCATTGTGATTTTTGGTCTATTTGCTCTTGCAGCCAAAATTGCTGCTTCATTGAGCATGTTTTCAATATCTGCGCCAGTAAAACCTACAGTAATTTTTGCAAGAGTTTTAAAATCTACATTTTCATCAATAGGCTTATTTCTTGCATGAATTTTTAAAATGCCTTCACGACCTTTTACATCTGGAATATTAACATAAATTTGCCTATCAAATCTACCCGGTCTTAAAAGTGCAGGGTCAAGTACATCACTTCTATTTGTAGCTGCAAGCACAATAATTCCTTCATTTGGTTGAAAACCGTCCATTTCTACAAGAAGTTGGTTAAGAGTTTGTTCTCTTTCATCGTTTCCACCACCAAGTCCAGCACCTCTTTGTCTCCCAACGGCATCAATTTCATCAATAAACACAATGCAAGGTTTGTTTTTCTTTGCTTGGTCAAATAAATCACGAACTCTTGAAGCACCTACACCAACAAACATTTCTACAAAATCAGAACCGCTAATAAATACAAATGGGACGTTCGCTTCTCCTGCAACTGCTCTTGCAAGCAAAGTTTTACCTGTTCCTGGAGGGCCAACCAAAAGCACACCTTTTGGTATTCTTGCACCAAGTTGAGTAAACTTGCTAGGATTTTTCAAAAATTCAACAATTTCGGCAAGTTCTTCTTTCTCTTCTTCAGTTCCCGCAACATCAGAAAATTTGACAGGATTGTTTGCATACGATCTAGCTTTGCTTTTTCCAAAAGACATCGCACCTTTGTTTGATGAATTTATAAGTCTAAAAATCATCCATATCATGAAAATACCAAAGCCAAGATACAAAATAGGATAGATTATATCCCAAAAGTTCACGCCATCAACACCTTTGATATATGAAATTTTTTCTTCTTCTGTTTTACCTTCGTTGTAATTATCAATAAATTGCAAAACTTTTTGAAGAACGCCATCCCCTGCCTCATAATTCATGTAGTAATCGCTATAATCAGGGAACGCATTTTCATATCTTGAGCCTTCAATTAAAAAGTAAATCTTACCATTTTTGTAATAAACAGCTTGAAGTTGTTCTGTTTCTTTGGTAACTTCATTTACGTAAGTTCCATTTACAAGTTGTTCTACTTGAGAAACACTTCCGATGTATTCTCCTGAATAACCGGTATTTGTAAAAATCAATATAATTAGCAAAAGTGCAACCAACAATAAAAACAAATAAGAATATTTAAATTTTGGTTTTTGGTTGTTTTGTTCGTTCAATTTTTTCGCCTCCTAATTTTTTAATCATAGAGTATTCTATCATAAAACAAAATTTTAGACAAATAATAAAACATGTTTTTTCAAAGTTTTTTAGTTTTATTTTATCATAAGACATATTCCAACAAAATTTTAGCCATCTGGTTGCAGCCTTACATTAAGCATAAAAATAATACTATTTAAATAATCTTCTTTATCATCTAAATTATTATAAAAATCTAAAAATTGTTTTCGGTTTTGTTTAAAAAAAGTATCATAAACATTTATTACATCCGCTTTGTTTTCTCTTAAAATTTGAAGCATTTGTGAGAATTCAATTTTTATTTTACTTTCTATTTTGCTTGCTATTTCTTGATTTATTTCGGTAAATTGAGTGTTTGATTTTACTTCTTGCCCTTTTGTGTCTATCTCTGTTAATTTTAAGCCTAAATTCACATCAGCAATAAAAATTGGGATTTTGTTTTGAATTTTTGTAGCAATGTTTACATATTTATTTTTAACTTCAAAAACCATATCAACAGTTTTATCGTCTTCAGTTTTTACTTGATTTATTTTTATGCAATCAAGAGATTTCTTGTTATTCAAAAGATTAATGCTATTTAAATTATCAATATTTAAAATAGCTACTTTTTTTCCTTTTTTTAATAATACCGCTTCACCATTGTTTAGAATTTGACTTTGTCCATTAATTGAACCTCTTTCTTTTTCTTCTCCTTGAGTGCCCTCTGTTTGTGAAGAAGATAAACTTTGGCTTGCTTTGTCTTTTTGATTTGCAGAATCACCTTCTACATCACTAGCCCCACCACTGGCACTTTGTGATTGAGAATTTTCTTCTTCAACATATTCTAAATATCCTATTATAGACGCCCTCTCTTCACTATAATAGCCCTGATAAAATGCTTCTAGTGATGTGTCAGAAACATACACCTCATTTGCATTATAGGAAATAAGTTGATCAAGTTTTAAACCCAAGTTTTCTTCAAGAGAAGAAGTCGCTTTTAAAAGGTCTTTTGCTGAAGAATTTGTACAAACAAAGACAGTATTTTCCGGCAAAGAGACTACACGAGAGAGATAGTCCAAACTTGGAGAAATATCATTTTCTAACATTTTTTCGCTTACAATTGTGGTTTTGGCATGAGAAAGTCCTATATCTTTGCCAAGAGTCAATTGTGCATTTAAAAGAGCTTCAGAAATAGAACTGCCTATTCCTGACACAACCGAATTTGTTTGCTTAAATTCCTGATTTGGCGTTGGTATAAAAGTCAAAAAAGAAATTTCATACTCATCTTCATTTTTGTCAAGTCCTATTGCGATTACAATTGCCCTTTCTCTATTTTCTCCTGGTGCAAACAACGATTGTGGGGTAAAAAACACTAAAATTAAAGCCAAAATTAAAATAAAAGGATTTTTTTTGAAAAAATTAAATAGTTTTTGCATCTTTTACCTCCTTTTTATGTTTAAAAGATAAGGCAAAAATCAAAATTGGCAATATGTAATTGCTAATTACTGCAAAATAAGGCAAATATTCGGTAGTTAATTGAATCATCAATTCATACTTGCCAATCAAAACAAAATAAACAATGAAAAACAAAACATCAAAAACAGCCACTGCATATTTTATTGATAGTTTAGGAAAAACCATAACAAAACTTTCACAAAACGCGAACTGAAAAATCTCCATTTGAAAAAGACCTAAAGCCATGATGGTAACCATTGCTATAATATCAAGCCTGCCTACTGCATTAAATTGCACAGAAAAAACAAGCAGATCTGCAAGTGCATTGTTATGCATAAAAGCAGTATCGTGATATTTGCAGTAAAAAATTAAAAAAATAGACAAAACAATAGCAATACCTAAAAACACAAAGCTTAAAATTTTTTTCTTCTCGCCCTTTTTAATATGTATTTTGTCCATAAAAATGAAAAGAACAAGGTAATCACCAAAAGAAAATATATATGTAAACCAAGTGTTAAAAATTTGAGAAGGATTTGATACAAAGAAATATGGAAAAGAGACATTAGTGAAAAAAGCAATGGAAAGACAAAAAATTATACCTGCCAAAACCAAATAAAAAAACAATTCAAAACTTCTGCTCATTGCACGTAACCCACAAATAACTCCTTGATTTACAACAGGCAAAAAACAAATTAAAGCCAAAAAACCAAATTCGTCTTGATAAACCAAGTCTTTCAAATAAACATAAATTACAGAATAAGTAAGCATTGTTTTAAATAAGAAAAAAATCAAAAAAACAAATAATAAAAATTTCGCAAAACTTTTACCAATCAAATTTTGTAAAACATCTTTTAAACTTTTATTTCCAAATTTATCTTTTAACGCAAAAAAAATCCAAAGAACAAAAAGTTCTACAGCAAAAAACAAAAACATGACAAATAAAGAGTCCGCCTTCGTTTTTTCATACATAATAGAAGGCAAAAGCAAAATTTTGTTTGCAAGAATTGTTAAAAACAGAATTATTCCTGTTTGTCTAGCACTAATACTTTTCATTTTACTCTCTCCTTGTTTTTATTTGGAAACGATTGCGGTGATGATTTCATTTCGTTGATTGGCTGTTTAATTAAAGCATCTTGCAAATCATTTGCAATTCTAGGTGCATATGGAGAAAGGTAAGGAGTTGAAAAATCATCTAACGTGTTCAAATAATTGACAATATAAACAAATCCTGTAACTATTCCAAGGATTCCAAGCGATCCTCCTAAAATGATGAATAATATTTGTAAAACAGTGATTTGCGACTGTTCTTCAGGCACTGTATATAAAGCAATTTTCGCAAGTGCTACAATTATAACTCCCGGCGGAGAAATTAGCCCTGCTTTAACCCCAGTATCACCTAAAATCAAAGCACCCACAATACTTGTTGCTAGTCCTAAATAACTTGGTAATCTCAGGCTAACTTCATATAAAATTTGAAACAGAAGAAAAATAAATAAAATCTCCAAAAATGGCGTAAATGGCAAGCCTTGAGTTGTATTTGCAATTGTTATTAAAAAATTTAAAGGCAAAACATTGTAATGAAAAAGTTGTAACGCAAGGTAAAAACCTGGAGCAATTATTGCAATCATAAGTCCTAAAACTCTTATAATACGCACCAAAGAAGAATAATGATGATTTGTATAATAATCATTACTCGATTGCAAATCTTCCATTAAAATAAAAGGAACTGTTAGTACAATAGGAGAGTTGTCAACAATAATTGCTACTTTTCCTTCCAAAAGTTTAGATGCAACAATATCTGGTTTTTCAGTATTGCCTATTTGTTTAAATAAAGAATCTGGCCTTTTTTCCAAAAATGAAAGTATGTAATAAGAATCAATCACCCCATCAATTTTTATACTTTGAATTTTTTTCTTAACTTCTTCAACCACCTTTTTATCGGCTACCCCATTAATAAAGGACACAATAACTTTTGTATTCGTTTTCTCTCCAACAATTAAAGTTTGAAAAACTAAATCTTTTGAATGTATTCGCCGTCTTAAAAGCGTTAGATTGGTTTTAAAATCTTCAACAAAACCTTCTCTTGGTCCTTGAATAACAGGCGATGTAGGTGGTTCTGATGGAGTACGAGATGGAAAACTTAAAATATCAACCGAAACAATACCGTCAAAAGAATCTGAAAAGATGACAACCTTTCCATCTAAAATATTTTTTTCTATATCTTTTTCTTCAATAATTTCAATGCTATTATTTTTTAAGATTTTTTCTAATAATGATTTTTCATCTATCTTATCTTGAAAATTTTGAATAGGCATATAAATAGTTTGAGAAAACAAATCAGGATTTGTCATACTCTTTAAAAAAAGCATTCCAATAACTTGTTTATCATTTTCGTATATCCTGCTTGCAAAATCATTGCTGTTATGGAATTCTTTTTTAAATTTGTTTATTATATTTTTAACTTTGTTTTTTGCCATTGTCCACCTTTTTAGGTAGTATGTCTAAAACAAAATCAAAATATGTGAAAAACTCAATAAAAAAACTCGCTTCATTTTTAAGCGAGCATTTTTTATATTAGTTAAAGTTACCTTTGAAACTGTTTCCAAATTTAAAATTAGGAACGTTTTGAGCAGGAATTGTAACCTTTTCTTTTGTTGATGGATTAATACCTTCTCTTGCAGGACGTTTTTTCAATTCGAAAGTTCCAAAGCCAGCAATTTGAATTTTTTCTCCTTCTTTAAGTGCATCTACAATAGTTGATGCCATAGCATCAAAAGCAATACCAGCATCTTTTTGAGTGAAGTTTGCTTTATCAGCGAATGCTTTGATAAATTGTTGTTTGTTCATTTATCATCTCTCCTTTTATTTTTTATTAGGCTTTAACCTATTTTTATAATACCATAAAATTGCCTAAAAACAAAACAATTTTAACCCTTCCAAGAGAAGAAATTGATAAGTTTTGGCATAAAATACTCAAATAAACCCTTTAATTGATAAAATCCTCGAACAAAGAAGAAATCAGAATAGGCTCCATTGTAACATATTTTTACAACTTTGCCTAGAACTATGTCTGTGTTTACTGGTCCATAATAACGCCCGTCAGAACTGTTTGCACGATTATCTCCCATATAGAAAATTTCGTTTTCATCTATTTCGTAAAAATATACATATTTCCCATTATATAACTCTTGCGAAATGTTTTCTTTTTCATAAAATAGCCCTGTAGTTTTAAAATAATTGTTATAAAATTTTTCTTCGTAAGTTACACCTTGACTTCCATCTATAACAAAAGCATCTTTGCTCCATTCCAAATAATCTAAAATATATTCTTCCTGCAAAACCTCAATTTCATTGTACCCCTTTTTTATTCTTAATAGATGATATAATCCATCAATTTTAATAATTGAAATTTTATCTCCTTCTTTTGCAAGCAATCTCTTTATTATAGTATTGTCCGAATTTATATTAAATGGATTCTTTATAATTATGATATCTTCATAATCGAGTGAAGCGTTTTTATCAACAATAACACAATCTTGAGCATCATATTGATATTGTACATCTACGTTAAGTGTAGGTTGCATAGAACGTCCTGTCACAGTCAAAAAATAATAATTTGAATAGAACCAGCCATATAAAGATATGACAATAACTGTTAAAATAAAAAAGACTATGAAAACACCTTTAAGACATTTTTTTGTCACTTTTTCACATCTTTCATCTTCAAAATATAAATATTGTTTATCTTCATCGAAATGGAAACGCAATTTTTTACCCTTTTCGCAATATTTTACATTATTTTATAAATATAACAAAGCGATTTTTTAAAAAATATTATCTTTTTGAAAATTTGCAACCACAATAATTCTGTCTGTAAAGATTGTATTTTTTAGAAAATTCTATACTTTTTTTGTAACCGTCTTGTTTTTTGTAATTTCCTTCAACAAATTCAATATCTTCATCTCTTGAAATGCTTTTTCCTATTGCATTGATAATTTCTGCATTTTTGTGAGGTGAAACGGTAAGAGTTGTTCCAAAACAATCAAATCCAAGTTCTTTAGCCTTCAATGCTGTTTTTAAAAGCCTTATTTTGAAACAAACAGCACATCTTGCCCCGCCTTCTTTTTCATTTTCAAGACCTTTAACTTTATCAAGAAATTCTTTTGGACAATAATTATCTTCAACAACAGGAATATTTACAATTTCACAGTATCTTTTTTGTTCGCTTAATCTATGATTATATTCTTCTTCCGTGTCTATGTTTGGATTACTATAAAATACAGTAATGTCATAATCATTTTTCAAAAAATCTATAACTTGTGTTGAACATGGACCACAGCAAGAATGTAAAAGCATTTTCTTTTTCATCACTCTACACTCCTTAAAAGTTTTACAACTTCTTGAAAAATCTTATTTTGCGATATGATGGTTTTAAGGTCACTACTTATCTTATCAATTTGAAACATTAAACAACCCAAGCAATCTCCGCAATTTATGAAAACTTGAACTGTATACAATTTTTTCTCATTTTCAAAATTTAAAATATAAATTGGAAAAACATATTCTCCAAGCCGCAATTTAAAAGTCTTTTCCAGTTTAACATTTTTTGAATATGCTTGATCTTTGTATACAGAATCATAACTTTCAAAAAATTCATTTGCATTTCTATAAATTTCAAAAAAAGAAAGCACATTGCCATTTATTGATAAATAATTTTCAGTGTTTATAAAACCTTGACCATTTGGTAAGTTGTACTTGTCTGTGGAAACACTATAACCTTTTGGCAAAACAAAACTCATTTCGTTTAATCTTTCAAAAACTCTTTTCATTTTTTCCTCTAAAAGATTATGCCAAACTTAAAAATTTTTGTCAAGTGTTAACTATTATAACAATACTTATGTTCGATTTAAATTCCTTGAACTGCATACATCATAATATCATTTATTGAACTGCTTGTAAGATAATATACCAAAATTTTCCCTTCCCTTCTATATGAAACCATGTTTTGGTCTTTCAAAGTTTTAAGTTGATGAGAAATAGTTGTTTGATTTATCCCAAGCACTGTCGACAAATCATTGACACACATGTTCATCATTGAAAGGCAAGTCAAAATTTTAATCCTTGTAGAATCAGAAAAATTTTGAAAATAATCTGCAAGTTTTCTTGTTGCGCTTTCTTCAGGCAAAGCACTTTCAAGTTCGCGCCTACTTTTCTCTGTCAAAAGAAGAAATCTATTTTGCATTTTTTCACTTCCTTTTGTTAACATTTTGCAAACCTGTTTCATAAATAAGTATGTAAATTGCTTGCAACTATATTTTGACAAATACAAAAGAAATAACAAAAAAGAAATTCAACCTTTTTTGTCATAAAAAAAAGATTTTTGTAAAAAGGAGGAATTATGAACAATACACAAAATCTATTATTTGTTCTTTTGCTATCTGTCTTAACTTCAGCAACAGACACAAATCTAAACACAAACACAAACTTTTTATTACTTCTCTTATTAGCACTTAACGGTCAAAACTATAATAATAACAATAATTGGAACTGTGGTTGCAATCAAAATACCTGCCCTGGAAACGGAAACTCATTCTTTTTCTAAAAAAGTTGCCTTAAAATCAAGGCAATTTTTTATTTTAATATTTTTATAAATATTTTTACTTTTTTTGCTTAAAATAAAACGGAAAAAATAAATTGAAAAAAAATGAAAAAATTGTAAAAAAATGTTAAAAATCGTTTTGTAATTTATTTTTTTTGTGTTATCATGAGCATGTAAATAAAAATATTTCTCAAATAGGAGGTTATGTTATGAGTTTGTTAGCA
>CALWTO010000039.1 GCA_944384485.1 uncultured Clostridia bacterium | reverse complement strand
TGCTGTAATTGGCTATTTGTTGAAATACTATTATTGTATGTTTCAGCTCCAATCTCTAACCCATTGTAATAATAAGCAACTGCTGTAACTTTAACATCTTTAAAGTTTGGTAAAGTCAAATAACTTTCTGTGCTATTATCAACAAGTTGATGTTTAACTTCTGAAGTATTATTTAGAGTATAGCCATCACTACTATCATCAACAGTGAAATATCCATATTCTACACCTGTATACACACTATCGAATCCCCAAGCTTCAAGGTTTTGTATCTTAATCACCTTACCTTCTGCCGTAGTGAAGTCTTCAGGTTCTTGCCAATTTGAATCAATTGAAAGATTTTTAGTTATAACAGACTCACTTTCACTTTGTGATTCAACTGTAACACTTAATGTTTGATATCTTGCACCAAAGGCAACTGTTTGACCTTCAACAAGAGAAAGTGTTGCACTGTCAGATGTATAAATTGAAGGATCTTCATTGCCAGAACTTAATGTAAAGTATAGATAGAAAGTATAACCATAAACATCTTTTGCAACAAGTTTGTAATATTGAGAACCGAAATTTACGATTTTTACTCCATTCAAAGTAAGTGAATCGTTTGATCCTTTTTCCCAAGTCCAAACTGTGCCGGTTTGAATCCAATTGTTTTCATTGTCTTTTGTGCCAAAATTAAGTTTTGATGTAATATTTTCAGCGACATTGTAACTAATATTTTCTACTTTTACTCCTTGCGTCATCGAATAATTAAATGCTTTGACAGATAATTCTGTTGTAGGATCATTGCCATGTTTTACTGATAACTCTCCATTTAAACCTGCAAGAATTATATCATTATAAGTAGAACCATCTGAAGATATATTGCTATTATTTATAATGATTGGGTCATCTATATTTGAAACAATATTTCCGTCTTCATAAGAAGCGTTTGTATTTCCCGCAAAATCGAATTGATAATCACTGATTACTTTAACTTTAATATTGAAATCTTTTGTAAAACCACCAATTGTATAAGATAATGTCATGCTAACATAATTTCCATCATTGCAAGCACCATCACCTGTAATTGTCCAATCATAGACAACTGAAGGGTTGGTAATACTTGTTTTTGCAGTGACACTTAAATATTTTTCGTTGACAGCGCCAGAAACTTGATTTTCATTACTTCTTACCGAAAGATTAAATGTTGCGTTATTGTTTATCATTTCATCTTTTTCGATTAGTTCGTTTGTTGTTTTTCTGCGCACTCCAAATTCTTCGACTAGACTTATTGACTGTTTTGCTTCAACAGTAACATATCCATCAATATCATCTGAAATTGAAACTGAAATATCAATATCTGGCATGTATCTGTAACTTATATTAAATGTTTTGCTTTCAAACGTAAATGTACTGATGTTGTTTACTACCCCAAGTGTGGCATCAACAGGAATATCAAGAGGTGTTTCTGATAGAGTATTATCCTTATATTTCAAATCATGAGCATAGTTAGCATAATTTACTTCAATATTGTTGTAGGTCAAAACAATTCTTGATGTTAATGCTGCATTACCGAAGAAGGTGCTAAATAAATTTCTTGAAGAATAATTTTCTTTGAGATAAGCAAATTTATCTTCTGCTCCGTTTTCTTCAGCTTCTTTGTAAAGACTATC
Organism: uncultured Clostridia bacterium; assembly: GCA_944384485.1. GTDB lineage: Bacteria > Bacillota > Clostridia > Christensenellales > UBA1242 > Caccovivens. The sequence continues at coordinate 28,092 of CALWTO010000039.1, read as the reverse complement.
AACCCACATATAAACATTGTAAGATGAAATGTCTTGCAATCCGCTAACACCTAAATCAAGATAAATCGTTTGATTTCTTTTTTCATTAACAAAAGTTTCTGCTAAATTCAAAACTTTTGCATCAGTTGAAGTTAAAGTTGTCTTATCCTCAAAGAAAATGTAATAATCACCTTTGCTTGCCCCACTTAACAATGTGGCTTTCAACATTCTGTTTTCTGCAAACAAATCACTAGAAGAAGTTTTGTCAACGTAAACTGCTTCATATTCTCCTGTTTCGTCAGCAGTTGTATTGTTTGATGCAGTGTTTATTAGAACATTGTACAAAGAATCTACAATCTCAATTGCATAATCAACAACAACATTGTTGTAAGAAATCGAGAGAACAACCTGACTTGTACCGCCACTTGTTCCACGAGCAAAAGTTAATTTGCCACTTAAATCAATTTTATCATTTACTTTAAGTGATGTAGTTGAATCATTTTGTTTAACCACTGCATTTGTAAGAGATTTAATAGTTACTGTTTTTGTAATATCGATACTGCTTTCTTTATTATACTTAACTACTTTATCATTTTCATCTATATAGGCATAACTAATACCAATTCTTTCTTCTTGTGCAAATGGTGCATTGCCATTTAAGAAATCAGTACCAAAATTTTCAAATGAAGTGTTGTTTTCTATATATTCAACGGTTAACTCTTCATCAGCAGGAACTGGATAATTTGGCTCAAGTTCTACACTTGGATAAATCACAATTGTGACATTAATTGTTTTTGTTGTATAAACACTTTCTTCACCAAATGCTTTTACTTTTATTGTTACAGGAATTACAACTTCTGTAACACTTCCAACTTGTGCTGTTGTAATTGAGAAATCACTTACTTCGCTTCCGGTTTTATCTACAATTGCCGCACTATCAGTACTCCATGAATAAACAATTTCATTATTTGTTGTAAGAGCTTCCTTCACTAATGATTTGTAGCTGTCTGGCGTATCTGTTCCGGCAATAACATTGTCAATTCTAACATCTTCCGCCGTCAAGTTTGCTTCGATTGTGAAGTTTTCAATTGTAAATGAATACGCTTTTCCATCTGATAGAGTAACATTAAACTCAATATTACCACTAACCGATCCATTAATTACTGATGCAAGATTAATTGTATTCGCGTTATCACCTTTTTCAACAAAGCCAATTAAACTGCCTGTCACATTTATTGAGTTAAGTGTAAAATCTGTTGCCGGTGCGGTTGGATTAGATGAAGTATAAATTTTAAATATTTCGTTTACTCCAATACTTTTCCCGCCATTAAAAGTTTTTGATACTATCTCGTATTGCGAATCTGCTTTAAAGATAAATTCAATTGTCGCAATTTTCCCTGTTTCAGTATAAAGCGTACCGGTAAAGTTGTTATCTTTACTTAAATATTCAGGGTATGTTACAGTAAATTTTGCGTTTGAAGTATTATACTCAAAGCTAAAAGTCAATTCATCTTTCATTGCGGTGTTATCTTCAATTGTCCAACCCTCCAAATCGTTCAAATTAAATTTCATTTTATCAAACACAATATTATCCGTTGTTCCAACTCTATTAATTAAATAAATTGTTTTTTCTTCCGATGTTAAACGACTTGTCTGCGCTTGTCCGATTTGCCAATTGTTTAAAGTCCATTGATATAAACCATCTTTATTTATAGTTTGGCTATCGACTTTAACTAAATAATTTGACTGATAATTTATGATAAACTTATATTCTATTTCTCCGCCAATAATAGATAGTTCATTTGTTTCACTACCGCCCACATAATTTCTAGCTACAACAAACTCTAAAGTTGTTGCTGTTTTTAAATATAGATTTAAAATAGATTGCCCATTTTCGTTTTTAGAAAATCCTAGGAATTGAATATATGGGAGCCAACCATTTTCATCCGTAAATACCTTTTCTTCTCCATCAACTGTAATTTTAACTGAAACAATTCTATCTTCATACAATGTGTTTTCTGCATTTGCAATAGAAGAAGGATCAGTTCCATAAATAGACTTAATAACAAATCTGTTCTCGTTATATTTTAATGTGTCATTTCCAAATGGCTCGTCTAAATTTATTTCAAAAGTTGAACCATTTTCGACTTCAATATACTCTGCTGTCCCATTGTATGGATAATTTGCTTTCTCAACAGTTACGTTTGGTGCTACTTTGAATAAATAGTTAAATGTTACTTCTTTCCCCTCAGAAATTTTAATAGTTATAAATACTGCAAAGTATGCATTAGAAAATTCATCAGACAAATGATTTAATGTAAATTCATAAGTAGATTCATTATAAAATTTTAATAAAGTATTTGGCAATATATCACAACCACTTTCACTTGGAATACTTTGCTCTGTAAGTGTTACAACGGACGCCTCTGTTGGAATATTAATAAAATCTTTGAGATTATAAACATTTCCAGCCGTAATCGTTGTGTAAATGTCTGCCTTCAAAAGCTCTTTTGGAGTCATAATTGCATTGGCAAGACTATTATAAGAAGGAGAATTTTCATATTTAACAAATTCTGTACCTATTTGAGAAATAATAGTTGGAAGAGCAACAACTACAGTTTTATTATTTAAACTAAAAGTTAATAAAGTATAAACATTTTCATCTCCAAATCCTAAAAGCATGTCATTTGAAGTATTAATATAAAGTACTTTTGTCCCACTATTTATCAATGTATAATAATTATTCAAAGAGTTGTCTCCATCAGATGTAGATGGACTAATTGCAAATGACTGACCACTCAAAGAAATGTTGCTTATAGTATAAATAGAATCCGCTTCAAATACTAAATAGTTGTTTGTTTTATTAACAATTTGATGTGAAGGTTTCAAACCACTTTCATCCACAAAAGAATTGGTTAAACCTTCGAAAAAGTTACTTGGCAATACAATGTTTAGATATACATAATAGTCTGCCTTTTCATTACCTTGAGTCAAGGTAACTTTTACTTTTTGTGTTAAACTTGTTTGCCCATAATCGAATCTAACATTTTCAGCAACCGTAAATTGAGAATTTTGTGAAATTGTAAGATAATTAGTTCCATCATTATCAAATTCATAACTTATACTGATTCCAGTTGCATCTTGTTGAGATAAGATCTCTGTCACTTTGATATAACTACTTAAATTCAATGTTCCGCTTTCAAAAGCAGATATATTGTTGTCTTGCACAGCACTTACATTTATATTTTTGGCAACATTAAAAGTTATCTTGTAATCAGTTGTGTATTTATTGTCGCCTTCTGGTTGGAAATTAACAACAAAACTTTTTGTATCACTTGTAAAGAAATGATAAAATTTGATTTCGCCATTAGTCATTTCGCCAATAGCATTAGTGTTTTGTGTACTTAAATAATATTCATTGTCTTTTTCTACAATGTAGTATGTAGTTGTGTAAATTCCTCCTGTGATTTTTGTAGGAAAGTAAATTTCTCCACTTTGATTATCAACGTTGTAAACAACTTCATCATTCTCTGACAGATTCACAGCAACATTGGCTTTTACATTATTTACTAAACTAGGTGTAGAAACATTAACATTATTTAAAATATTTAATTTTAAGGTAAAGCTAACTGCATTTGCGTTGTCTGTAATTTTAAAAGTTATAATATGATCTTGAGCAAAATTATAATTAAACTTCAAACTAGTAATAACAAGATTTGAAAGAGTTGAAATATCTTCAACAGCAGTATCATTAATTTTAATTATTCCGTTTTCACCGAACAATTCCTCTTTAGAAGATTGATCTAGTCCTGCCAAATAACCTGAATCAAGCATAAATACTACATTTGTGTATTGAGCTTTTCCGCCTTCACCGTCATCAACATAAAATTTTATAATATCGTTTAAATTTATAGGAGAGCCGTTTGCCCCATATTTCGAAACTGTTGCACTTGATTCATTGATGTTTATAGATTCTAAATCCTGTCCTCCAGGCTGGTTGCTTTTATCAACTTGTATGTCGGTTATCCCTTGAGCACTAATAGTAAAGTTTATACTTTTTGCAGATTGTTTTTCACCTATTTTGACTGAAAGCAAAGCTTCTCCATTTCCATTATTAAATACAAAGTCTTGACCATTTTCAGCAATTTTCATTAGTTCGCTTGAAGAAACAAAATTCCATGAATTTTTCAATGTTTCTTTATTGCCTTTTTGGTCAACAATTTCAATATTCTCTTCTAACAAATCTAAAAGAGCGTCTTTAGTATATGTTTGACCATTTGAAGTAATGTTTAAAGTAAATTCACCATCGGTTTCAAGTGTTTGAACAATATTAAATCCATTATTTAATTCTGCATTGTTAGCAAAATCAATAGATTCTGCACTTGGAGTATATAATGAAATATTGCCGCCTGAATAAATATCGTTAAAGTTCCATATTTGATTAGCTTCATTTTCTTGATATACAATTTCAACACTTGTTATTTGCAAATCTGTTTCAGTGCTCCATGTTGAATTTGCACTCAAAACATAGCTTAATAAATTGTCTTCTATTATTCCATTATCTTCTTTTTTAAAATAATTGGTTATATCTTGCTCGCCAGAATATATTTTTAAACTTATTAATCCCAAATTAAATTTTTCATTGAAAATCTCGATGGAATCAGCATTGATTGTAAACGAAACTTTTATTTTGTCTTCAACTAAACTATCTGTTTTAGTTGGCATATATTTTTGAGCTGTTATTTCTTCATAATTTGGATTTAATTCATTATTGTTGAAATATGTGATTTGAGCAGATGATAAAGATGAAGTATATAAAGGTTTAGTCACCTTTACATTTATAGGTGTATCAACCATTTTTGCAATTTGATATAAATTTTCTGTCACACCTTTGATGGTAGCAAAATATAATTTAAACTCGCCAGCTTCTTTTACTGAAAGTTCATCATTTGAAGTGCTGACAGGTATCAAGTATCTTTCACCTTCATTTGTGGTATAAAATCCTGCATAATCTAAATCAGCATCGCCAAACATTTTTGCAGCCATTGCTTTTGCTTCATTTTCCTCTAAATTAGCAAAATAAACAAAATATTTTATTGTTTTATATATATTTGTTTCCGGAATACTTGTAAGGCCGGCAAGAGATACTTTTGCAGGATTTGGAGTTGTTGCTCCTTCATCATAACTCAAATAGCCTTCCTTGTCTTCTGTGCTTGTCCAAGAAACTGTATCTTCGACATGTTCTATCAATTTTACTGATATGGTGTGTTGAGCGACTCCTTCTTTATTGCTAAATAATTTATATTTATCTCCATCTTTTACAAGCAAACTTACTTTAACTTGAATGATTTCATTAAATTTATCTAATGCATTTAATGATAAAGACCATTTTCCTAAATTATTGTCAATTTGTCCTTCTTCAAAAAACGCTCTATAATAAACTGTATCATCATTATCTATTAAAACTTTTTCGCCACCTTGAACGCTGATAAATCCATTTTCTTCATTTGTTGGATCTTCCCCATTATAAGAGAAACTTAAAACAACATTTTCAAGCACATTGTTTAAAGTCGTTCCGTTTGAAGAAACAATTTCAACACCTAGAAATTCTGATAAAGTTTCGTCTGGATTGTTATTAATATAAATTGCAAGTGGTTGTTCATTGTTTAATTCAAAAGTTTGCCCACTATTTGAAACCTTGAATTCGTTTATTGTTGCTTGAACAATATCAAAATATGTTTTTGAATTAGAAATTTCTTCTGGATTTGATTTTAAATAATTGGCATATTGATTTATATATTCTCTGTAAATATTTGTATAATCACTTTCTTGATAACCAATACTTTCAACATTTTGTTTAATTGTTTGGTAAATTTTTGAATTTTTTGCTGTAAAACTTTCTACATACCCACCTTCAAGCAATTGCCCTGCATAAAAACGAACTTCATCTTTGTTTAAATAAGTTGTAGAAGCGATGTTTTCATCTTGCACATTCCCTAATTGATAATAAGAAATTTTTAAGTTGTCTTTATCACAAAAAACAAATTGACTTTCATAAGGGTAAAATTTTGTTTTAGCATAAAAATACTCTTCTTCGACAACGTTGCTTCTTTGAGTAAGTTCGCTTATTGTAACTTCTTCGCCCGCAGCATTGACTAGTACTGTTTCAGTTTCATAAACAGGTGTGTCAACAACAATAGTTAAAGACTTTGTCGAAGCAACACCGTTTGAAAGAGTTGCTGTTGCTGTTATTGTGGAAATTCCACCTCTAATCCATTCATATCCGTTTTTATTTGTTACATCAGCCACAACTGTAAAAGGGACTCCAATCTCTACAGTTTGTGGAATGGTGATAACACCATTGCTTATTGTTCCAGCAATGTTATTTGTTGTGATTCCTAAAGAACCATCATTGTTAAAATCGTTTATATTATCATCGTAGAAAATTGTTTGTGAAAAATTAAGAGAAACTTTTTTTGATGTTATATTTTGAGTTGGAGAAGTTATTGTTAAAGTAAAAGTAGAGCCAGAAATTTCAAGCCTGTTCTTTTCAACATTGAAGTTTGGATCATTTAATTCATTAAAAGAAAAACTTTCTGGTAAAATTTGATTTTCTTTCCCAATTCCATTACCAAGATAAACACCTAAAATTGCCGTGCCAACAATAAAAGCAAGCGACGAGATAATCACCGCTATCGTTTTGCCTACCCCCCAGCGTTTAACATGCAATCTCTCTTTGTTTTTTTCTCTCTTTTTCATAACTTTCTCCTGAAAATTTTAATTCATAAACATTATAATTTTTTGATAAGAAAAAATCAAACAAATTTCGACTTTTATAAATTATATTATAAATATAATTATAAAAAATATTTATCTGGTAAAAACTCATGAATAATCTATGAAAGATAAAATTAGTAAATGGATTTTTATTTGACAAAGTCATTTTGTTATATTATACTTTTAAAGATTGTTATGTAAATAGAAATAAATAGGAGAAAAATATGATTCAAGTTTCAAATGTATCTTTGGCATTTGGTAATAGAACCCTTTACAAAGATGTTAATTTAAAATTTTCTAAAGGCAATTGTTATGGTATTATTGGAGCAAACGGAGCCGGAAAATCAACTTTTTTGAAAATTTTAACCGGAGAATTAGAGCCAAATACAGGAGAAGTAATTATCTCTCCCGGCGAAAGAATGAGCGTGCTTGCTCAAAACCAAAATGCGTATGACGACCAAACAATCTTAAATACCGTGCTTTTAGGCCACAAGCAACTTATGGAAATTCAAAAAGAAAAAGATGAACTTTACGCAAAACCAGATTTTTCAGAAGAAGATGGTATAAGAGCTGGTGAACTGGAAACACTTTTTGCTGAACTTGGTGGCTGGGAAGCTGAGAGTGAAGCAAAATCTTTACTTCAAAGTATTGGTCTTGATGAAAGTTTTTATGATCAAATAATGGGACAAACAGATCCTAAAATTAAAGTTAAAGTTTTACTTGCACAAGCATTGTTTGGCAATCCCGACATCTTGATATTAGATGAACCGACCAACAATCTTGACTTTAAAACTGTAAGATGGCTTGAAAATTTCTTGTTAGATTTTGAAAATACTGTTATTATCGTTTCTCACAACAGACACTTTTTAAACAAAGTATGCACTCACATTTGCGATGTTGATTATGGAAAAATAAACATGTTTATTGGAAACTATGATTTTTGGTATGAATCTAGCCAACTTATTTTAAGACAAATGAAAGATCAAAACAAAAAAGCAGAACAACGAGCAAAGGAACTTAAAGACTTTATCGCCCGCTTCGCAGCAAATGCTTCAAAATCCAAACAAGCAACAAGTAGAAAAAAAGAATTGGAAAGATTGACAATAGAAGACATCAAACCTTCTTCTAGAAAATACCCTTATATTAATTTTGAATTTACTCAAGAAATCGGAAAAGAAGTAATCAAAGTTGAGGGGTTAAGCAAGGCAGGAATGTTTAAAAAGTTGAATTTTAACATCGAAAAAGGGCAAAAAGTTGCATTTTTTGCAAAAAATAGCCAAATTTTAACTACTTTGTTTAATATTATTTTAGGAAAGGAAAAACAAGACAGCGGCAATGTCTTTATTGGAAAGACAATAAAATTAACTTCTCTTCCACAAAATAACAACGAATATTTTGAAAACATTCACCTCTCTCTTGTAGACTGGTTAAGACAATTTTCAAAAGATCAAAACGAAACATATATTCGTTCTTGGCTTGGAAGAATGCTTTTTACTGGAGAAGAAAATATGAAAGAAGCCTGTGTTCTTTCAGGTGGAGAAAAAGTTAGATGCATGCTTGCAAAGATGATGCTTGAACAAGGCAACACTATCATTTTGGATGAACCAACAAACCACCTTGATCTTGAAAGTATAACTGCTCTTAACAAAGGTATGCAAAATTTTAAAGGAACTTTGTTATTTGCAACTCATGACCAAGAAATAATTGAAACTGTTGCTGACAGAATAATAGAAATTATAGATGAAGATCATTACATTGATTATAATGGTACTTTTGAACAATATGCTGAAAAATATAATAAATAAAAAAAGGCGAAAGCCTTTTTTTATTCAACCTTTTCTATATCAAAATCCTGTTCCTGCTTAATTCCAAAAATTGCATACTCTTCTAATTTTTCATTCAAGCTTTTTATAAATTGAGCATTAATTTTGTTTTTTGATACATTAAATTTATCTAAATTATCAAAAGGTCTTATAATCTTAATCATAGCATTTTTATTTATTGGGTTTTTAGGATTTTCATTTAACAATTTGCAATAATTACTATCTTTATGAAAATAAAAGTAGTAATCCCCCCTTTTGGTCGATTTTATTTTAACAAAAACGGCATGACAAAAATATTTATAAGTATTTTTTGTAATAATATTATCTTTTTTTATGTTATCTTTAAATAGCAATTTGCCGAAAAAAAGATTTTCTGTCTTTATACCTTTAAGCAGAAGTTGTTTAACTTTATTTAAGCACTCCACTATCTCGATTTTAGTTTGAAGAAATAAAAATTTATTCTTTATTTCCATAGTTTAATTATATCATAAAAATGCAAAATAAGCAAATTTACAATCTCTTAACTCAATATTAATTGTCGAATTGTGTATAAAAAAGACAAATTTTTTACAAAATTTTAAACAAAAACTATTTACATGCAAGTAAACATATGATAATATAATTAAGCAAAAATAGGAGAAATAGTTAATATGTACCATAATGATTACGATAAAAAACATTTATTAATCAAGCAAAATTTAAATAGAGAAGAAATGTTAAAATCAATTAAAAACATGCTTTCTGCAATAAATATGAATAAAGAAGATTACGCAATCTATCAACATTTAATTTGGACTCGTTATGACACTTTGGAGGATATCAAAGAAGGAACTTTAAAAAATGGCTTATTTGTGCGAACTGTGGGACTTGCTTCGACTACAATGATTACAGGAAACACAAAACTTATAACCCCTGAAGAAATTTTGTCATATTCTTATGCAGAAAAACCTAGTACGTCAAAAAGCAATTTGGGTTTCTCAATCCCTCTCTCTATAAGAGATGAATATGGCAGAAAAATATACCTGGCGTTAGACAAAACTCATGATTCAATTCCTTGGGATGAAGGAAAAAAATGCTCAATATTAGATTTCATAATAGATAAAAAAAAGCATTTAAGCAACAGTTATACATTGTTTGCTTTTGATATTAATCCTAGTGCAAACGAGTATAGCTATGTAATTAATAAAAACGCTTTTCCTTTCTTAAGCGAAAAAGAAAAACAAGCACACTATAGAGAGTTGTCAAGCATAATAAAAGAAATATTAGTAAATAAATATCATATTTTGTCTGAAGATGAATACAAAAAAGCTAAAGATATTAATCCTTATATCGAAAAATTAATTGAAACTGAATACGAAAAAGTAAAAGGACAAATGTTTGATGATCCAATCTATTGGGAAGAGCCATAAAAAAGCATATATTTCTATATATGCTTTTTTAAATTTTTTCACTTAATACAATCTCGCAATAACCTTGTTTTGCTTGACACAAAGGACAAGTTTCCCACGCTTGTTTTCCGTAACTAATATAACCACAAGAAGGACAAATCCACATTGTTTCTTTGTCTTTTTTATAAAGTTTTTTTGATTTTAATTGTAAGTAAACTTCTTTAAAAATTTTGGCATGTCTAATTTCAACTTCTCTTATCATGCCAAAAAGTTTGGCAATATCTTCAAAGCCTTCTTCTTTTGCAACCTTTTCAAAAGTGCTATATACTTCTGCTTCATTAAGTTCGTCTTGTTCTAAAGCTTGAAGATTTTTTAATAAATCCCATTTTTCTCTAAAAGGAAGACCTAAAGAAATATCTATATTGTCTATTTGTTTATCTTCACCATCTTGCAATTTTGTGTATAACATTCTTGCATGATTAAATTCTTGATAAGCGATTTTGTCAATCAAAGTCGCAATTGCTTCATATCCATTGTAACGAAAACCATATTCACAAAATTCATATCTTGCTCTTGCTGAACATTCTGTCACAAATGCCCTTGCTAAATTATTATAAGTTTGACTATCTTTTAATTTCATATTTCCTCCAATAAAAATTGTTTCCCAAAAAAGAATTTTTATTCAAATTCAAATTTTAACTTTTAAATAATATTTTTCATAAAATGCATTGAAGGAGTAAGTATGTTTAATTTAAGATTATGTTGTAATAATCAATTTTTAAATCAAAGTAAAGTTTGGCATAACTTTGGTCCTACCGGGCCTACTGGCCCAATAGGACCAGCCGGACCACAGGGTAAACAAGGCCCCACAGGTAACACAGGACCAACAGGTTCAACGGGCTCAACTGGTCCTACAGGTCCAACTGGTGTCCAAGGAGAACAGGGTCCACAAGGCAGTATTGGGCCTACAGGTCCTACAGGTGCAACAGGTCCCGCCGGCAGAGAAGGTGGTCCAACTGGACCTACAGGTCCTACTGGTCCAACGGGTCCTACTGGCGCTCAAGGAATCAAGGATTGCAAGGCGAAATTGGTCCTACTGGTCCTACAGGTACAACAGGTTCTACAGGTGCAACAGGACCAACAGGTCCTGCAAACTTTACGACTGTAAATCCATATCAGTTATATGTAAGAAGTGGAACAATTGGAGGAACAGGCGCACAAAACAATCCTTTGCCATCAATTGAAGATGCAATAGATCTTGTGCAAAATGGAGGATTTATATATGTCGAAGATGGTTTTTATCCTGTAGATGGAACTATAAATTTGACTAAAAGTAATGTGACTATACAAGGTTTGCCAAATTCTACTGTTTATTTAATAGCAAATACTCCTGCCCTTTTAATTACAGGCAACGGAAATGTCATAAAAGGACTAAAATTTACCAGTGATACCCCTTATCCCGTTGAGTTTATTCAAATAGGCGGAAATAATAATAAAATAAGTGAAAATATAATTTATGGACCAACACAATCAGGTTCTTCCGATACTTGGGTTGTAAACAGAGGTATAGTTACTCAAGGAAGCACAACAAACACATGGATAGATGACAACATTATATATTCTTTAAGACAATGTGGTTATTTAAATCCTAATTCAACAGGTTATATTACTCATAATGTTTGTTTTAACACAAGAGGTTGGGTCGTAGACCAAGCACTTTTCCAATTCTCTGGAAATTCATGGGGAAGTCCTGCTAATGCTGTTGATATCGCTTTATTGTCAGGAACGACATCTGGAGTTCCTTACGATTCAATATCCAACTTGCAAGCAAATAATTCTAACGCAAATATTAGCGACCAAAGATAAATGAACTTTGCCACATGAGGCAAAGTTCATTTATTTTTTATAAACAAAAGTGTTTAATAAAAGTGCTTCTATGAATAGGACAAGGGCCAAACTCTTTTAATTTTTGTATGTGCTCCTTTGTCCCATAACCTTTATGTTTTGCAAAATCATAAATTGGGAATTGCTCATCATATTTTTTCATTAATCTATCTCTGTATACTTTTGCTAAAATTGAGGCGGCGGCAATATTATAACTTAATGCATCCCCTTTTATTATATTTTCTTGCAAAATATTACTCTCAATTTTAACTGCATCAATAAGGACAATTTCTGGTTTAACTTTCAAACTTTCAAGTGCTTTTTTCATTCCTAACTTTGTAGCATTTAAAATATTTATTTTATCTATCGTTTTTTCATCTATTTCCACAATTGAATAAGATAGTGCTTTTTTTGTTATTTTTTCAAATAATTCTTCTCTTTTCTTTTCACTTAATTTTTTACTATCATCAATACCGTCGATTATATCAACTTCGCTCATTGGCATAATCACACAAGCACAAACAACAGGACCTGCCAAAGGGCCTCGTCCCGCTTCATCTATTCCTGCTACAATTTTACCAATGTATTTTTTTTCATAGTCAAGCATAAAAAATTCCTTTTTAATAAAATAAAAAAGTTGACAAATTTTGTCAACTAAATTTTATTTATTGTGGAAATTGCACAATTGGCGCTGTAATCATTGCTCCAATTGGTGAATGCAAAGTAAGCTCGGAAATTACACATGAAACTGTGCTTGCCAAAACTCTTGAAATTTGACTATTTTTGAAAAATTCTACGCTATCATCAAGTTTGTCAAATTCTTCTGTATTTATCAAAACTTCAATTCCAATTGCAACTTTAATAGAAAAAATTGTTTTAGGCTCTGGTTCCACATTTCTTTGTAAAACTACTTTTACTGCATCCGCACGAAGTCTTTCGACTTTCATTTCATCCCAAACTCTCATATTTATTTTATCGTTTGGTTTTGGCTCACCTTCTCTATTATATTCAATTTTTTCAATAATAGGTTTAAAATTCATATTTCTAATAACATTTGCCATAATTTTCTCCTTCTCATAGATTAATATACCATAAAAGAAAAAATTATACAAATAATATTATGTTTTTTATGCTAAACCTGCATCTCTTTTTCTAATTTCTAAAGCAATTTTGTCCGCAATAATAGCAATAAGTTCACTATTTGTTGGTTTATAATCATTTTTGTAAATAACCGCATTATAAAAATTGTTGATTTCAAGAAGTCCACCATTATTATAAGCAAGTTCAATAGAAAATCTTATACACCTTTCCACATCTCTACTTTTAACACCATATTCCTTTGCGATGTCAGGATAAAGCCTTTTTGTTATCTTTTGCAAATATGTATTGTCTTCAACTGCAAGCATAATCGCCTTGCGTAAATATTCAAATCCTAATTTGTCGGGTGTTATTCCCATATTTATCAATAGTTTTGTGCAATATTCAAATTTTTCGAAATCTAAATTAGTCATTTTTCAATCCTTTATTAACTAAATAATACCACACTTTTACAAAATTGTAAAATATTTTTACAAAATTTTACAAAATTGTTTAAAAAAAAGCATGTTCTCGAACATGCTTACATATACTTTGTGTGTAATTCTTCCATATATTTCCCGTCTTTGTCATTAACGATTAAATTTGGAAGAATTTTAATCCCTTTTTGCCCATCTTTTACCGCTTCAATTACGCAAAGTCTTATTTTTCCACTATTGTTTTGAGTAAAAAAAAGTGTTTTTGGTTGCAAATTGTTTTGTAATAAATTATATATAATCTCATCAAGCCTTTCAGCAAGATAAACTAAATAAAATCTTCCTTTACTTTTCAAAATTTTACTTGCGCAATAGCACAACTTTGATGGAGAAAGCAAAAAATCATGCCTTGCAATATTTTTTATTTTGTTTTCATTGCTTTTAGAATTATTCATAAAAGGAGGATTTGAAAATACAACATCAGTTTCGCCATTTTTTAAATAAGTTTTAAAATTTTCAATATCGTCATTTATTATCTTTATTTTAGATTGTAAATTGTTTAAGCAAATGTTTTTTTCAGCAAGAAAGCTCATCTCTTTTTGAATTTCAAAAGCTGATATTTTTTCCACATTTGTTTTTTGCGAAACTAAAATGCTTACAACTCCACTGCCTGCGCCTATTTCAACTGCATTTTCTCTCTTTTTTATTTTTACAAAATTTGCAAGGATTACAGAATCGGAAGTGAAAGTATACAAATCATTATCTTGAATTATTTTTAAATTTTTATATTGCAAATCTTCAATTTTTTCCAATTTTATCTCCGTTAAAATTTAATTTCTTCGCAATCAAAAACTTTTATTTCAGTATTTTGTTCGTTTTGAAATTTAACTGTCACTTTTTTCTTTATTAAATCTAAATAAATAACTTTTCCTTCTCCATTTGGTGTTTGAATAATTGAATTAATTTTAGGCATTTCTTTAAGCGTTTCAACATAATATTCATTTTCGTAAGCAAGACAACATAACAGTTTTCCACACAATCCACTAATATTGTTTGGGTTTAAACTTAATGATTGATTTTTTGCCATTTTTATACTTACATAATCATTACATTTAATTCCTTGACTGCAACATGTTTGCTTCCCGCATACGCCAAGACCTCCCATTAAACGAGTAGCATCTCTTGGCCCAATTTGTCTTAATTCAATTCTTGTTTTATATTTTTCAGCGAGTTTTTTTACAAGTTCACGAAAATCAACTCTATTTTCGGCCAAAAAATTTATTGTCAATTTAGAAAAATTATAATTGCTTTCGATTGACACAACTTTCATTTCAATTTTTTCATCTTGAACAAGTTGTTTTATTTCTGGCAAAAGCGATTCCGCTCTCTTTTGATTTTTCTTTGCATCAGCAATTTCTTCATCACTTGCAACTTTTATTACATTTTTTAAAGGCTCATTCAATTTATCTGCATCAACTGTATGAATTTGCGAAACTATTTCTACAATATCTTTACCTTTTTCTGTGTCAACTATAACTTTATCACCTTTTTTCAATTCTAATCCGTTTGGCGAAAAATAATATTCTTGAACACCTTTATAAAATTTTGCACCAACCACTTCTATTTGCATATAAATTTAACCTCCAAAATATTTAAAAGCAAATTTTCCATAGCCAACAAATTGTTTACATTATAAAAAATTTCTTTTTGAAATTTATTTAAAATTTCGACAATCTTGCATAAAGCTTTGACTGTATAGTTTACACTTGCCTCTTTTAATTCTTTTGAAAAATAAGTTAGTTTTAAATCCTTAAAATTCCCTGCCTTTATTTTTAATATGTCTTCAATAACAATACACATTATCTCTAAAAGCAATTTATAATCTTTTTCAAAAGATTGTATTTTTTTTGAATACTCCAAAACCTGTGAACTTTTTGTCATTTTTGAAAAAATATCAACCGCCAAAGATGCAACATCTGACAATTCTCTTTTTTTACTTAATTTTAATGCCTTACCGAGTTGCCCATCGCATACTGCCAAAATTAAATCCGTGTTGTCACAAGTCCCAATATATTCTTTTACTTGTTGATTTGAGAGCTTCGCTATTTCCACTTTTTGGCATCGAGATTTTATTGTTGGTAATACCAAATTTAAATTTTGGCATGTAAGAATTAAAAAAACATCCGTAGACGGTTCTTCCAATGTTTTAAGCAGTTTATTTTGTGCACTTTCCATTGAATTGTCTATATTTTTTATTATAAAAATTTTTCTACTTGCAAAAACAGGTTTTACACAACTTTCAGCCACAATTTCTTGACTGTCTGCAACTAAAAGTTTTTCCTTTTGTGGATAATATTTCACATCCGGATGTGCTTGCAACATGACCTTTTGATAATTTAAACTTGATTCGTCTATTTTCCCATCTAAAATCAAACATGAAAGCAATTGTGCAAATAAGTTTGAATATTGTTCATCTTTACCAATCAACAAAATAGAATGTGAAATGTTTTTCACATTTTTTTTAAAAAAATCGAAATTTTCACTATTTGCAATTGCACTAAAAATGTCCACGTTTTTATTTTATCACAAAAACATGACGAATGAAAACATTTTTTAACTTTTAAAAAACTTTGATATAAAAAAATAGGCACATGCCTATTTTTTATGTTTATTTAAAACTTTTTTCTCAATAAATTTATAAATTTCGCTTATAAGGAGCATTGCAAAACACAAACCTAAAATTATACTCCAAGCCCCAACAGACAATTTTTGAAGCCCAAAAATTTCACGAAGTGGTGTGAAAGCAAAAAGTCCAATAAGCACAAAGCAGAACATTACCGCAACAATAAAAAATTTGTTTTTGAAAGGTTTTGATTTGTAAAATGGTGCTATTGTCCTCATTGATGCCAAATAGAACATTTGGATCATATTTAAAGTATAGAATGCCATCGTTGTTGCTGTATATTGTCCCCAAATATATAGTCCTAATATATAAGACAAAACAACAAGCAATGTTTGAACTAATCCTAAAACAACTATTGCAATTCCATTTCCATCAGAAAAAAGTCCTTTTTTAGCATCTCTTGGAGGGCGCGACATCAAATCCCTCTCTGGCAATTCAACGCCAAGCGCAACAGCCGGCAAAGAATCAGTAATTAAATTTACAAATAAAATTTGCACAGGCAACAAAAATACATATTGTGGAAAGAATATAGTAACTATAAAAAGCGATAAAAGTTCAGCCATATTTGCCGAAAACAAAAATTTAACAGTTTTTTGTATGTTTTGATAAATCTTTCTTCCTTCTTCAACTGCCAAAACTATGGTAGCAAAATTATCGCCAGTCACGATAATGTCGGCAACCTCTTTTGCCACATCAGTCCCCGTTTTGCCCATGCCAATGCCAATGCTTGCTTTTTTTAAACTTGGAGCATCATTTACTCCGTCCCCTGTCATTGCAACAATATGACCTTTCTTCTTTAACGCTTCAACAATACGCACCTTGTTTTGGGGACTTACTCTTGCAAAAACATTTATGGTTTCAATTTTTTTATCTAATTGTTCATCTGTTAAGTTGTCAAGCTCTATTCCACATAAAACTTGTTTTTCATCTTCTGCAAGACCAATTTCCTTTGCAATTGCAAGAGCGGTATCTTTATGATCGCCGGTTATCATAATAGCACGCATGCCCGCTTTTTTACATTTCTTTACAGCATGTGCAATTTCTTTTCTTGGAGGATCAATCATTCCAACCAAACCTATAAATATCAAATCATTTTCTTCAAATTTAGCGTTTTCTAATTCTTTGTAAGCAAATCCTATAACCCTTAAGGCATTTTTGGACATTTGTTTATTGGCTTGTTCAATTTGTTGAATAAACTTGTTGTTAAGTTCTACTATTTGTCCGTTCAAAAAAATATATTTACATTTTTTAATTAAATAATCAACTGCTCCTTTTGTAACCATTGTTTCGTTGCTTTGGTTTTTACAAGAAACAGACATAAGTTTTCTTCCACTATCAAAAGCAAGTTCCCTTGTTCTAGGATATAAAGAATCAACATCTCTTTTGTAAAATTTTTCGTTTAAACAAAAATTTGAAAGTGCAACTTCGGTTGGGTCACCAACATAAACACCTTTTGAACAATTTGTGTCATTACACATAAGCATAAAATTGAGCATTTTTTGGAATGTAGCATTTTTTGAAAAATTCTTTTGCTGAATGCTCCCATCAATGTAAAGTGTTGTAACTGTCATTTTGTTTTGTGTTATTGTTCCTGTTTTATCAGAGCAAATGACATCACAACAACCTAAAGTTTCAACCGCATGCATCCTTTTTACAACAGCTTTTTGCTTTGCAAGTCTTGCAATGCCCATGCTCATAATAATTGTTATAACCGCTGGCATACTTTCAGGAATCGCTGCTACAGCAATAGCTACAGCGGTTAAAAAAGCCTCCATAATATTTGCCGGTGAAATGTAAATTTCTATCACAAATGTGACAAATGCAACTACCAACACCAAGAATGTCAAAACTTTTGCCACATCTTTTATGCTTTTTTGAAGAGGAGTTAATTCCTTGCTGTTTTCTTTTACACCTTTCGCAATTTTTCCAAACTCTGTTGAAAGTCCTAAAGCAACTACAACCGCTTTGCCCTTTCCGCATGTTATACTAGTGCCTTTAAAAACCATGTTTTTCATATCGGAAATTGGCATATCTTTATTTGCAACAAAATTGCAATCTTTATAAACAGGCAAACTTTCACCCGTCAAAGAAGACTCATCAACTTTAAGGTCAAAACCTTCAATAATTCGGCAATCTGCAGGCAGAATTATTCCTGCTTCCAAAGATATAATGTCGCCAATAACCAATTCGTTGGACGAAATCTTTTTTAAAGTTCCATCTCTAAAAACAAAAACTTCTTGTTCGGTTAATTTCTTTAAAGCATTGAGCGATTTCTCTGCTTTGTATTCCTGCACTACACCAAAAATTGCATTCATAATTACAATAGCAAGAATGACTGCTCCGTCAATTATTTCTTCTTTAGTGTTTTGCATTATTCCAATAGCAATAGAAATAACAGACGCAAGTAATAAAATGATTATCATCAAATCAAAAAATTGAGCAAAAAACTTGTTTACAATTCCATTTTTTTCATCATAGAAATCTTCTTTTAATATGTCTTTTTCACGTTCTTCCACTTGCTTGGAAGTTAAACCTGAAAACGATGTTTCTGTCTCTTTTAATGATTGCTCTATACTTTTTTTATAAAATTCTTTCATAAATCTCCTTTACAGTAAAAATAAAGATAAAACCGCTATTAAAATTAAATACAAACTAAAGTATTTTAAATTGGAATTGCTTGTAAGTTTTATCATAAGTTTAATAGAAAAAATTCCAACAATAAAGGCAATTAAGAAAGATAAAATTATGCCAATATAAGAAACATTTAATTGGATGTTGCTGTTTGAAATTTCAAAAATTTCCATAAATAACGAAAGCAATATAATAGGTAAACTCATTAAAAACGAAAATTTTGCGCATTGATTTTTGTCTGCTTTTGCATAAAGTCCAGCACTGATTGTAGAGCCCGATCTTGATATTCCAGGAAAAATTGCAATTCCCTGCACAATTCCCATCCAAACAGCAGTTTTAAAATCTATACTTTTATTTGAATATGGGTATTTTTCTTTTCTTCTTTCAGCAAAGAAAAGCAAAAATGCACTAATTAAAAAAGAAATACATAGAAATTTTCCTTCAAATGCCTCATTGATAACAGGTAAGAAGACAAGCGCTATCAAACATGTAGGAATAGTCGCGATAACAAGAGTTAATGTTTGATTTGAAAGAGGGTGCTTTATCATATACCAAATATCTTTTCTAAACACAATGCAAACAGAAAGCAAAGTCGCCACATGCAAAATTATTGAAACAAAAAGAGTTTCTTTGATATTAAAAATGTTGCCGAATAACACCAAATGACCGCTTGAAGAGATTGGTAGAAATTCAGTTAGTCCTTGCAAAAAACCTAAAAACATAAGAGCAAATATTTCCATTTTTACGCCTGCCCCCTGATTAAAAACACTGCTTGTTCTAATATACAAAAAAAGACATGCTTTTATGACAAAACATGTCCTTTGTGTTTAATCAATTTTAAATTTTTGCTTTCTTTATCTTTCGTTTGTTCAAAATTAAACAAACCACAGTGCCCACAACAACAACCATTACGCCAATGCAAATAATTGTTAAATACCACCACTCTGTATTTGGTTGATAATAATACAAATTTATTTCACTTTCCGTTAAATAATTTTCGAAATTTCTTTCCCAAACATGATGGTATAAATTTGCAGTACTATAAAAAGTATAGTCAGCATTTGATTTTATTTTTGAAGAAGCAACAGCATATTCATAAACAAATATAGGCTGATAAATACTTTCAAGATTTTCAATTGAAGTTGTATCTTGACCAGCTTGTAAATACATATTTGCAAAATATTGCCCGTAAGTTATACCTTCCAAGAAGTTCTGCGCAAATATCATTTCTCCTTTAGAAGAAATTGTCGAAACAAACTCTACATTTGTTTCGCCTTCATTTGCACTATCATTACCACTTGAAGAAGGATGATAATATTTCCAAGCATCTCGAGAAGTAAACAATAATTGGAAACCTACATAATTGCCTTCAAATATTGATACTTCACTAAACTCCAATCCCCCACCTGCCCCTATTATAAATTCTGGGGCTTGAGTTTCGTGGATTGATGAATAATAAGCAATTAAAATTTTTTTATAACCATCAAGCAAGCTTTCTAAAACAAGTTTAAAATTGGTTGTTTCAGTTGATGACGCTCCATTTTCTTTCAAAAATTCATCATTAACAGAAATATAAAAACCTTGCAAAACTTTTCCGTCCGCATAAGAATATGTTTGTGCTTTTATATATTGTTTTGGCTCTAATGCACTTGTTGAATTTGATATTCCCAATAAAGAAATCAAAGGGAATATCAAAACAAACAAGGTTAATAAAAATTTTTTCATAAGATAAATTATTCCTAAAGTAGTTTTAAAATTACAATTTTTCGTGAGATATGCTATATACATCTCCAGTTTTGTGAACAAGAATTTTATATGTAGAAGAATAATTAAATTCGTCGCCGTCATTCAATGATGTCAAACTTGTTATCTCTAAATTCGTAATTATGCTTGTCAAATTTGAATAAGCGTAAACCTTACTTCCGCTAGCCATAGAAACACTTCCATTTGCCGAAATTGTGATCACACCACTATTTGAAGTTTCAAATATAGTCCCCACCGTTCCATATTGTTGTCTGTAAATTATTCCGCTTATGTTGTTGCCAAGAGTTGAAGATGATGAAATCGCGCCATTATTGTAAACAAAATCTATTTGACTGCTTGTATTTCTTACCACAATTCCTGCAAGAGCAGATTGATACGCATAATTGCCTTTCGTCGCAATCGTTCCATTATTACCACTCGCTAAAATACTTGAAGCATTGTTTTCATAAACAATTCCACCTATGTAAACTTTGGCTTGTGCATGACGAACATTAAAATCAATGTTTCCATTGTTGACACAGCCAACAATTGAGCCTTGATTTTCATTTGTTATAGCGATGGCTCCATAAATCAATGTAACTGCTTTTTGTGGAAGCACTTTGGAGATACTTGAATTTATCTGGCAATCTTTAATAACACCTGAATTTATTGAAACAAGTCCTGAAACTGCGATGCTAGATAAGTTCAACGAAATAGGCAAGTCAATTGTGCCAACAGAGATGTTTGTCAAAGAACCAAAATTTTGATATGCAAGCCCGCTAATAAAGGCATTACTTAAATTTTCAATAGTAGAATAATCAACACTATAATTTATATTTAAGTCATAAACAGATGCATCCTTATTGATCGTGCCAAACAAACTTCCTGATTTGTTAAATGTTATTTCTCCCGACGTGTTGCCTAAAGTCAAACTTTTCTCAACATTTACATCTTCATTTTCAACAATTTCTGCATCCATTTGCATAACTACATTAATAGTATTTCCATTTCCATCTAAATTTCCATAAAATGATGATATGGCAAATTGATTAAAAGCATTTATTTCAACATCTATGTTGTTGTTGAGTTTAAAATAAACTTGACTATTTGAGTTATCTCTAAGCGCAATATTTTTAAATTCTTCTTGGGTGGTAATAACATAAGGATCTAATTGAGTCCCACTACCGCTTGCAAACAATTTATATTCCACATCACTTATTGTTGCCACTTTTTGATATAAGCCTAAAACCAAATCTTGATCTTGTAAATTTTGTGAACTAATGTTTCTAACATACAAGTCAACTTTTTTTATACTTCCCATTTTGTTTGGCTGATAAATAAATATATTTTTATCTGTGCTTTCAATGTAAGCATCCGTAATATATGCTTTTTCTTTTTCTCCATCACTATAAGTTAAATCAATAAAGAATTGATATTCATCGCCATCGTTTTCTGTACTCCATTCAAATCTATATTGCCCTTGATTGTAAGACAATGAAATTTCATTTTCTAGATTTTCAAATGAAGCAAAATTTATTATGAATTCTTCGCTTGTCAAATATGGTCCATTTATATCAACAGGTTTGACTATAAATACCAAAGAGTGTTCCACAAAATTATCTATTGTTTCAAAAATAGGTTTTTCGCTAGTTAAATCAAAATTTTCACCCAAGTAATTTAAAATGTTTTCTTCTTCCGTTATTAATACCGAATAAACTTCGATTTTATAAACTTGGTTTGAAAAATAAAATTTATTGTTTTCAAAATATTTTTCAAAAGACAAAACATTTTTGTATGTTTCACCTTCTTCTTGAAGTTTAAGTTCAACTTCTTCACTTGAAATTTCTTTTAATTTAAACATGTCGTTTGTTGTAAGTGGATCTGATTTTATTGTATTTTGACTATATGTATAAATTTCTAGTTTAAATGGCTGACCATTTGCAAAATCGTTGTTTATTATTGTGATAAAGTAAACAAGGTTTGACAGATTTCCTTCAACATTTATTTTACCATTTCTATCAATAACATAGTCTTCATTCTCAACTAAATCTATCTTTTGATTGCTTGCATCTACAAGTTTAATATCAAAATCAAAATTGTCTTCTTCTGTTCTGTTTAGAACAACCTTACCATCATAAACTTGGACTGTACTGCCTTCTTTGTCATAGAACGAAAGTGTTTCTTCTTTTGTCAATTCTTTCTTTGTTGTAGCAGATGAATACAAAATCTTTTTCCCACTTTCAAATTGATAACTGCCGGAAATATCAAAGTAGCCACCTTCAACAAGACTTAACCCCAACTCGTCAACTTTTTGCCCAACATATACATAAATGTTAAAATTAAAACCTTTTCCTATACCTTGAGAATATTTCGAAGAAACGAGTGATGTGTCAAAATAATTATTTTGTGTAAAGAAGTTTTCAGTTGCTTTGATATTTTCGCTGTCGCCATCATCATAATATTCAACTTCAATTTTATAAACTATTTCAACATTTTCTTGAAGATCATCTCTTTGAACTGCATCCCAAGTCAAATTTCCTTTAATTAATTGTAGATTAATAACTGGATTAAGTTTTTCTAGTGAAATTTCTTGACTGTCAGAAGAAACCACAATCAATCCATTAAAGTCAACAAGTTTTTCAAAGAAAGGAATAGAAGAACTATCATTTTGATAATCATCAATTACAAAATTTTCAATACTTTTTGAAACAAAACAAACGCTTGTTGTTTCTAAAATAGTGTAATTGTTTTCATTATGATTGAATGACAATTGAGATAAGTTGTCAAGAGTTTTGTCAAAATATTGATTTTCTGATTTTATAGTTTCATTTCCAAGGTCTATCATGAAATTAAATGGCCCATAATCACTGTCTCTATCTTGTGCAGAAATGATAAGTTGGTTGTTTGAAGTGGTAAGAATAGGATTGTTTAATTTGTAAAGATTGAGTATTCCATAAGAAACACTAGGCAATTTCATTATTTTTTTATCATTGTTCAACTGCCCCATAACGTTGAAGATAACATAATCATAAAGTCCTGCTTCAGGGAGAATGTCGTTTAAAACTGCTTTCCCTTGATCGTCAGTCTGCATTTGTACAATTTGTTCTGTTGTTTCACTTCCTGTTGCATATTGCTTCTTGTATTTTACCAAAATATCGCTACCAATTTCATTTTTTGAAGTAATAATGTTTATAAAACCATTTTGTACCAAAATATTTTCTTTTTCAAGACTTAAAAAGACTAAATTAAATGTTGAAGCTTTTCCGTAACAAGAACGGCTGTTGCCAACTGCATAAACGTAAACATTATATTCAAAATTTTTATCTATTAAATAAACTTCATCAATTTGATAATCGCCCATAGCAGTAAAATTTATGGTGAAGCTAGTATCATCTCCACTTATAATGCCCTCAAGATATGAGTTGTTGTATTTTATTGACCACGAATTGTTGTAAGATATTTCAAATTTATAAATTCCTTCTTCCGAAGAATTTGAAACTTTTCTAAATGCCATTACATAGGAAACTGATTTGTTTAACTCTCCATTATCATCAACTATGTCCACACAGTTGTATGTTGCAGTATAAAGTTCCTCGCCTGTTTCACTATCATAGGTATTTTTCATTTCTACTGTTGGAGCACTTGCAACATAAATCAAAGTTGCTTTTGAAGGATCAGAGTCAACAAAATCATCATAAACATTTGTTGCAGTTTGAATAGCACTTACATTATAATAACCACTTGGAATATTTATTCCAAAATCATTAAACAAAACTTCATATTCTGTCAAACCAAAAGCAGAAGTTATGATTTTGTCATAAAAAGCCATTAAATTTGCAAAATTTGTGGTTGAGTCAGAACCTTTATTCGCTTCAATATATTCATACATTTGTGCTACAAAATCTTTACTTGAAACAACAAATTTAGACAGTAAATCTAAAGCATTTACTTTCGCATAATAAACTTTTCCATTTTCTGTTTGTCCGGAAAAATCAGTTGAAACAAATTTTAATTTTA
This sequence comes from uncultured Clostridia bacterium, assembly GCA_944384485.1. GTDB lineage: Bacteria > Bacillota > Clostridia > Christensenellales > UBA1242 > Caccovivens. The sequence continues at coordinate 3,656 of CALWTO010000039.1, read as the reverse complement.
TAGTTTGCTTATCTACACTATCAGTTTGGAAATAATATATGTCATCAAAGCCATTTTCTCCAATCAACGACAAATTATCAGCAAGGTTTGTTCCATTTGTCGAAGTATCAAAAACACTAACAAAATCAATTGTTTTATCTAATACGCCATCTTTACTTAAATCAAAAACTATTTCACCATTTTCAAGTTTCAATCCTTTTGTTTGACCATATTTATAAACACTTAAATTGTTTACAAGCATAGAAGAAGCAAGAAGATTTTCGTTTACAGATACCGATTGAATATTAATATAATTGTAGCCAGTTGTTAAATTAATTGTTGTAAGATCAAGTTTATTGGAAGAAACAATATAAACTTGCTTTTGTGCTTCATTGTTTTGTGGCCAAATGGTAATGTAGTATGCACTTGGCATGAAATCTTGTGGCAATGTGTCGTTTTCTGGTTTTTGCCAATTCCAAACAACATTGTTCTCATACACATTTACATTTAATGGTGAGAGAATATCTTCCACAACATTGTTTAATTTTGTTATTAAAAAAGTTTTTTGGTTGAATACCGTATAAATTTCTTCTACTTTTGCAATTCTTACGACATCAACAGAATAAACTCCGTATTCTATTCCATCAAAAATTTCATTTAAAGAAAATGCAAAACATTTATACACTTTTGCGTTTTTCTCTTCTTCCGTGTAAATTGGTTTGTTTTCAACAAATTTGTTTACATTTGAATCCCAATAGCCGGAAAGTACCATGCCATCACTTAACATTAAATCAATCTGTTGTATTGTTTGTCCTAAATAATTATTTACTGAAAATCTGAAGCCAACAGTAGAAAGTCCAGAATTTTCTGTTGTAAGTTCTTTAAATATTATGTAATCCTTGTTTAAACTTTCTCTCTGTTTAGAAACTCCTTCGTTTTCCTCTATTGAATAACCAAATTTAAAATCAACAAAATCAGAATTAATATAGTTAATTTCTCTATTTGCAAAACCTAAATTGTAAACTCCAGCCTGAGTTAAATTTAATATTTTTGCTAGTTTATCCAATGAATATTCGTACTTAAACAAGTTATCTTCTAAACGAGTTGGATAAAATTGTATTTCTTCACCATTTTCAGTTTTTACTATAAATTCAATTTGACTTTCTTCTCCTACATAAATTGAAGATGAAATATTAAAATACATTTGTCCATTATCTAAAACTTCTATACTGTCAATCTTAGCCAATTTTGAATCATATATTTTATAACTATTTAAACTTGGAAGTATTTTTAATTCGCTATCAACAACAATGATATCAATAATTATGTTCCCGCTTTTATCTTTAAGAAGTTCTTGTAAATCTATTTCATTTTGACTTGTTACAAATTCTTTATAAATTGTGTCTTGACCAACAGCCATTTTTATTAATAATTTGTTATTTGAAAGTTCACCATATTCAACTGTTAAAATTCCATGATTGTCTACACTAGCGCTTTGAATATCATCATTTCTTAAAATTGTAAATTCATTGTTGTTAGAAGGTATTAAATTTTGTTGATTTACTCTTAAATAAATTTTATTTTCATCAGTTCTACTTAAAAGTTGGCTATTTAAATAAATTGTATATTTGTTTTCGCTTAAAGAAACAGAGCAATTTTCATAAGGCTTATCAATAGTAAGATTGTTAAACACACTTTCGTTTTCATTTATTTTTATATCAAATGAAACATCTCCTTCCCAAATGTTATCAAAATTCAATATTACTTGGCTAGATTGATACGCATCAATTAAGTCAGAAGTTTCTTTTAATTTTATTGATATTTCTACATTATTTGCATCTGCAACTTTTTGAATTTCTATACCCGTTTGTTCTATCTCTCCATAATACAAAGTTTGTGCAGTTGTAGTTTGATAGTCTGAAAGTTGACTGTAAATAGAAACTGAAATTTGTTTGTCAGTTTGGAATACAGAATTTGTAAGATCTTCAAGTTCCGTCAACAATATTTCTGTTGTTGTATAGTTATTGATAAAAAGTTCAGTATCATTTGCTAGAACAACTATTTTGTAAGATACCAAATTTTGATCCTCTAGCCATTTTGGATAAGGACTAGTCCAAACAATTTTGTTTTCCTTTACTTGTGCATTAAGACTTTGATCTTTAATGTCTTTTAAATTTAAATAGAATAGATCAGAATTTATGTAATATATTTCTTCCGTTTGATTGTTCTTCGATTGCAAAATAATATTTAAAGTATAATTAAACTCTATATAATTTGACAAATCAATATAAATTTTATTTTCACCGGTCGTGTAACTTATTTCTTCATTATTTACTAAAACTTTTGATATCCTTCTTGCTTGTTCTGTATTGCTTATATCTAAAACAGCTACCCACGAATTGTTGTTTTTTGCAATTGATACATTTTCAAGGCTGTTTAATTTGTTAATATAAACAACATTAGATGCAGAAGAATTTAAATATTTTGAATTTTTGCTTACAACCTTGAACCCAATTGCTCCATTTTCAAAATCATTTTCTTCAAGCAAACTAGAAAGTGCAATTGATGTCCCTGTATAATCCTCTTTAACAATTAAATCGTTTTTATAAATGTCGTAAACAGTATTTTGTCCAACTGCATTCCAACTTAAGAGATTTTGACTTTCAGTCGCATCAAAAGAAAGAATTGTTGCCTGCATTTTTTCAATAATTATTTGAGTACCGCCACCACTTGTTGTTGCACTTGAAGACTGCAATGTCAGCTTATTTTCATTTTCAATAGGTTGGCAATAAGCCCAAACACGAACTCCAAATTTTGTGGTTTGTTTTAATTCGTTATTAAAAGAATTATTGTTAGCAAAATTTTGCAATATTTGTTGCAGGTTAAAACTTTGCTCTGTGGAATCCGTAAAGAAATTTATAGTCCTGTTTCCACTTCCTGTAAACAACTCTAATTCAACAAAATATTTTTCAACGTTTTCAGAGGCAGTATTTGAATATGTGACTACTTCATCTTGATAATCCAAGTTTGTAGGAGCATTTAATCTTTCAACAACTATTTGACAATCAAAACTGTCTAAATAATAATTATTATTTTCTTGCTGTTTTGCTTTTGCAATAATAGATAAATTAAAAGTTTGAGATTGATTGATTAAATTGTATTTTTCTTCATTATTTAAATTTACCTTTTCTCCATTAATCAAAATGTCGTAATGGTCAATGCCATAACTATCATTTAAATTGCTTGGAATAATATTTTCCGCAATTTTTGTGCCTTTTTCTCCTTCTATACCAAACAATCCATCTGTTGAGTATAATTCTTCAATTTCAAAAGTAGGTTTTGCTAATCTTGTAACGTATACGATTGCTTTTTCAGAATCAGTATGCAAATTATTGTCATATTTACTACCTGGTTTTGCAACAACTTCTATCTTGTATTCTTTTTCTAAATCAAAATTTTGGTCTACTAAATTTCTAGTATAAGAATCTTGAACATTGACTACATCAAAAGAAGAATTAATTTCTTGCCCATCCAAAAAGATTACATATTTACCGACATATTCAACATTTGAAATCTCAAGTTGGAAACCTGATTCTGTTTGTAAAAAGTTAACACTTGGCGACATTATTTGTTCATAAACCAAAAATTCGTCTTTAAGCAAAGCTTCACTATCAGCA